>CAJYBF010000273.1 GCA_913064935.1 uncultured Mollicutes bacterium | reverse complement strand
AATCATGAAAAGTTAAAGACCTTTCTTAAGGGATTAGAGGATGAGAGGGGTCAGATTGATAGGGAACTATCACACTTCTATCATAAGTTAGAAGGTATTCACCTTTCACATAATACCCAAGCACATTCTCATATGACGGATTTGCAAGACATATTAGCTAGAAGGCGTGAGAATAAGAGACAAGTGTTATTAGCACGTTCTTTTGTTGATGCGACACAAACTAGTATGGATGTGGCTAAGAAGAGAAATGAGAAGGCACATAAGACACATCTAACGGTTATGGAAGACATCAGAACCCTTAAGAATAGGGATAAAATGAAAAAACATAAAAATAAATCGTAAAAAATTAGGAATAACAATATAAATTATATATCTTTGTATTCACAATAATCACTAAAACAAATTATTATGGAAACTAAAAATGTAAATACAGAAGAAATTGAATTTGATTTAACTAAGGCACTTATCATTATTGAAAAGGATGGTGACTTAAATGAAATGCTTAGAAGTAAGTATGGTACAGAGTATAAAGTAATGCACGCTCTAATCAATTCTGGAACTGGTATTAAGAAAGCAGCAGAAGCATACATCAAAGCATTATTTGATGGTGTTATTCTTGAAAAGAAAGAACTTCGTAATAAGTACCTTTCTTTAAAGGGTGATGAGACTGTAACTGATGCTCTAAATGAGACTGTAAGTGATGCGGTGGATAATACACCAAAGAAGAAAGTTGCTAATAAGATGAGATGGGGTTTAAAGGCCATTGCATCTGATATAGTTGAGAACTTTAAGGGTAAGGGTACACAACTTCATAGCTGTGCTAAAAAGGTACAAGAGTTGAAGAAAATATTCATACGTCTTGAGCAAAGAACTTGGAAAGAAAGATTCAAGTCTGAAACTCTTTCTGATGCACAATTAAGAGAAATAGGTGGAGCAATTGAGACTTTCAACAAGAAGATTGAAAGCATTGTGAATCCTAAGAAATAATTAAAAACATTAAGAAACTTGCCCCCAATTTAAATATTGGTTAACTTATTAGTCCTTTGTTTGAGTGGCAAGTTTCTTAGTTTAAAGATAAGATTATGGAGAATAGTGAAATTAAGAAAGTATTAACTACTGACTCATTAAGAGATGCAGAGGTAATAACTGGTAAGTCCTACAAAGAAGATAAAACAACTGAATCAATAGGATTCATGCTCCATATGGAAAATTCTCAGAAAAAACGAGAAATGCTTGAAAGTCTTGGTGATACTACCTTTAGTAATGAATTACATCATTACTTAGGTATTCTTGGTGGATTTGGATTTGAGGTAGTTCTTAAAGAGCCTTTTATCAACGAGGATAAGATAACTGAACATCTTTTTGTTCTGTGGCATGATGAATATAGTATACTATTAACATTTGATACTCACACATGGAGTAATTCTGATGGTAGTTTTACTAAAAATGGTGGGACGGTTCCACCACCAAGTGTAAATGGTGGTGACTTCTATTATAACATTAAGTTTAATGCTGATGTTAAAAGACATGATTTTACCTCTAGTGGTGGTATGAGAGATAATGATATATGGGTTGGTAACCACGATTGTCGTGAGGCTGTTAAGTTTCATATCTCACAAATGGCCGATAATGGTACATTCCAAAAGCAATGGGTTGAACGTCCCTTCTTATGGTTACTACATTACATGGACAGGAAGGTTGAGGGATATGATTCTGATAAAAACAATGCTGAACGTATTGCCAAACTACCACAAAGAGTGATAGATGCAATAACACCAAAAAAATAATTGCGAAATAATTAGGAATATCAATATAAGTTTATTATCTTTACAGAAACAATTATTAACTTAAACTTTTAAATTATGAAAAAAATTGCTATAATTGGAGGCTTAAGTTTGATGACTGCTGGAACTACTTACATGGTTTGGCATAAACAAAAGCTAGATTTTAACCCTAATACATTCGCAATAGCTACAGGAGGTTTTTTTGTAGCAATAGGAATAACATATAAATTTTAACAATAAATAAATATTCTTCATCATCAAATCCCAGGTAGGGAATCTTGGTGACAGGGTTGTTCCCTTAAGCATCTTCAAAACCAAGGCGTTGGGAGCACTTATACCATCGGTTGAGAATTCTCCTACCTTGAAAATCTGGCCTCCAAGTGTATACTCATAAGCAACGGCCAGAACCTCATCGTTATTAAGACCAACGTTAAGTGAAATGTAACCCAGCAGCTTGTTAACTGTAAATTCACGCTCCGTTAACTTACGAGCATTTTCAATCTTCTCGTAATCGCGACCAATCTGAAAATCAGGATATAGAGGATTGAAGGTATCAGTTACCTTATCTACATTACGAACATCCTGATAGGCCATCTGGAGCTGATCATAGAGGCCATTTGTAGTGTTTCTGGGGTAAACTCCATTACCGGGTATAGACTGGAAAGCCGGGATAGGATTATAAATATGAGCCTGACTCTCTGCCATGTCCAT
>CAJYBF010000272.1 GCA_913064935.1 uncultured Mollicutes bacterium | reverse complement strand
AAAGAGATGCTCGGAATGCAAGGACCTTCAGTGGCGTACCTATTCCTGCTGAATTAGATATAGCTATGACTTACAGTAGTATCGCTGATGTTTCGTATGGCCTGATATTCTTCTCGCTTACTATCACAGCGTTTTATCAAAGTAGAAAGTTAATGAAACATATATCGTACTTAACGCTATTTATATATACAGTTATTCACTTTACTGTAATTCATCAAACTTACTTAACTTTGCTTGATATTAATAGTCTAATCGAATTCACTACAACAATAGAATTTAGAGACATTATGATAAGAACTATGGTGTTAGTATTATTCTTGATCGCTTTGAATTTTAATGTTAAAATTTCCGCTAAAATGCACGATGAGAGAAGAAAAGAAATAGCAGCAAGAAGAGCGTTAGAAAAAGATTTCTTAAAAGTAGTTGATGATGTTTTCGACGGTGTAGAGATATTTAATGGTGCAAATCTTCACAAAGATAGATTTAATTCTTATAGATGTGCGCAATTATCAAGAAAACTAGCTGGTTTGATTAAACTTAACGTTGATGAATGTAATAGGGTTTTTGATTTTGCTAAAGTTCACATTGATAAAAGAGATCACTTAACTCTTTTAGATTTTAAACATATCAAAGTTTTAAATGAAAGTGATTATGATGAAGTTAAAGAACGTACTTATATCGCAAGAGAGATTATTCATAGACTTAGAATTAATCAATATTCTGAGGACTTGGTGAGAAATCATTGTCAGAAGGTTTTTGATAAACAATTGTTTTTAGATGAACAAATGGCGTTAGATGTTCGTAGTCAATTAGTTCTAATCATTGATTTATATGATGCACTTAGAATGGACAGATTATATAAAGATGAGTTTTCTCATATGGAAGCAGTTAGAACTATTCGAGATTATTTCAGCAAATACTTCGATTTTCAGATAGTTGATAGATTTATTAAATTTGAACAAGAATTTAGAGAAAAATACGATAATTTCATCTTGTAGGAGGATATATGATTAAAAGATATAGTAGAGAAGTAATGAGAAATATTTGGACAGATCAGTTGAAGTTTGAAGCTTATTTGAAAGTAGAAATACTGACTTTAGAAGCTTGGAATAAACTTGGTAAAATTCCAACTGGGGATTTAGATAAAATTAAGGAAAAAGCTAATTTCAATATTGACAGAATCCTTGAAATAGAGAAAACTACAAAACATGATATTATCGCATTCACAAGAAGTATAAGTGAATTCCTTGGTCCTGAGAAGAAATGGGTTCATTATGGATTAACAAGTACTGACGTTGTAGATACAGCTAATGGGTACTTATATATACAAGCCAATGATATATTAAGAGATGACTTAGTTAAACTTATGGAAGTCCTAAAAAAACAAGCAAATAAGTATAAGGATGTTCCTTGTATAGGGCGAACTCATGGCATACATGCAGATATTACAGCTTTTGGACTTAAGTTTGCTTTATGGTTCGAAGATATGAAAAGAAACCTTGCTAGATTTGATGTAGCTAGAAGAGATGTAGAAGCTGGAAAAATCAGTGGTGCTGTTGGTAAGTTTGCGAATACTCCGGTATTTGTTCAAGACTATGTTTGTGAAAAATTAGGAATTGAATCAAGTAAAATTTCAACTCAAACTTTGCAAAGGGACAGACATGCAAATTATATGATTGTGCTAGCCCTAATAGCTACTGAACTAGAGAAAATGGCAATAGAGTTAAGACACCTTCAAAGAACGGAAGTACATGAAGTACAAGAGTACTTCGATAAAGGACAAAAAGGATCAAGTGCAATGCCTCATAAAAAGAATCCTATCAGTAGTGAAAACATTTCTGGTTGTGCTAGAGTTATAAGGTGTTACATGAATGCATCATTTGATAATATTACTTTATGGCATGAACGAGATATAAGTCATTCAAGCGTTGAAAGAATCATTGTTCCTGATGCAACTATCCTTTTAGATTATGCTTTGTCAAGATTCACTAAAGTAATAGATAACTTGATTGTACATAAAGATAATATGCTTAAAAATATATATAAAACAAATGGAGTGATATTCGCTCAAAGGGTAATGACAGCGTTAATAAACAAAAACCTATCAAGAGAAGAGTCATACGATATGGTTCAACCTGTCGCTATGATGTCTATGGAGACAAATAGGCAATTCTATGATTTGCTACTTGAAAGTGAAGTAAGCAAATATCTAGATAAAATTGAATTGAAGAATTGTTTCGACTTAGCATACTACCTAAAAAGTGTTGATGAAATCTTTAATAGAGTTGGTATATAAAAATCGTTAGTAAATCTAACGATTTTTTTTTACCACTATTACATATGGAGCGTTGTTTTTGTTAAGCATGTGATATTTACTGACATCAAATGAATTATCTAATTGACTTACATATAATTCAATTTCCTTGCTTTCTACCGCACCAAATTCATGCCCTGGATACACTACAATGATTATTAAACCCTTTTTATTTAGGATAGGTAGTATATTTTTTATTGCATTTAT
>CAJYBF010000271.1 GCA_913064935.1 uncultured Mollicutes bacterium | reverse complement strand
TTAAGTTTTTTTTGAAAGTAACTTCTCTTGTAATTACCAACAGGACATACAACAGGGGCGTTAGCACCTTTATGCTCATGACCACAGTTAATACAAGTCCACTCCGTAGCATTTCCTTCGAAATAAGCGACTGAGTTCAAATCATCAGACAATGTCTGATATCTCTGTTCATGTGATTTCTCAATCTTACCAACTTGTTCAAATAGTCTTCCGATATCTTCAAAACCCTCATCGAACGCCTCTTTCGCAAAATCTTTATACATTTCAGTCCATTCGTAGTTTTCACCATCGATACCATCTTGTAAATTGTCTTTTGTAGTCTTAATCCCGTGAATTAATTTAAACCACATCTCGGCATGAGCTTTCTCATTATCTGCAGTTTCTTTGAATATATCTGCAATTTGCTCATAACCTTCTTCTCTTGCTTTCGCTTCATAGTAAGTATATTTATTTCTTGCTTGTGACTCTCCAGCGAACGCAATTATCAAATTGTCTTCTGTTTTACTTCCTTTAAGTTCCATTTAATCACCCATATTATGTTGTCCCATAAAAAGAGAAATAACCAATTTATGGATGGTTTTTTAGAAACTTTATTCCTTATAACGAAATTCACTTTTCAAAAAAAAGGTGGAAAGAAGATTCCACCTAAAATCTATAATTGTTAAACTTCGTTATTTTTCCATTACTTTTATAAACTCTTGGAACTCTATCAGTTATGGAACATACTATTTCGTAATTTATTGTCCCTAAGTCATTAGCCATGTCACCGACAGTAATTTCATCACTTATTAAAGAAACTATGTCATCTTTACTAATAGTCTCATCTACTAGAATCATTATCTGATCCATACAAACATTTCCTACGATTTCGTATAGTTTGCTTTTAATTTCGACCATTCTTCCTTTATTAACTCTTAGAAATCCGTCTGCATATCCAATAGGTAAAGTAGCAATGTAACTGTCTTTGCTAGTCACATATGTTGCACCATAACCAACTGATTCACCTTTTTGAATCTTTTTAACGCTTGTTATTTTGGAGTATAAAGAGAATGCTTGTTTAAGTTCGACAGGCAACACACCATCATATGGAGTTAGTCCATACATAGCGATTCCCAGTCTTCCTGCTGAGAACATTTCCTTATAGGCTAACATCCCAGCACTATTATTAACATGAATTAATTCAAGGTCTAAACCGAGACTTTTCAGTCTATTCAACTGCTTATAGTAATGTACATCACTACTACCTGCAGTAGCAAGATGTGTATATATTCCCTCAAGATTGACTTTTGATTTGTTGATTTTTTCAATCATTCTTAATATATCAGTCGAATTATCAAGTCCTAATCTGTTCATTCCAGTATCAATCTTCAAATGAACATTAAGTTTGCCATCATATTCAAAGTCATCTATGATAGTTAATGAAATGTTATTTTCTGAGGCAAGTTCAAAGTAGTCTTCACTAGTGTAGCCTAATACTAATATTGGACAAGTGAAATGTTTTCTTAACCGCAATGCTTCATCCAAAAAAGCAACTGCTAAATGAGTTGCTCCCGCAGCTAATGCAGTTTCAGCAACTTCAATGTCTCCATGTCCATACCCATTAGCCTTAACCACAGCGAATATCTTGTCATATCCAGTATATTCTTTTATTACCTTTACATTATGGGTTATTCGGTCTAAATCGACCTCTACCCAAGTATCTCTAAACATTATTTTAGAGTGGAATACATTACTGCTTTAATTGTATGCATTCTATTCTCAGCTTCTTGGAAAACAACCGAGTGCTTACTTTCAAACACTTCATCTGTTACTTCCATTTCGCCTTTAGCTACTTTTTGATATCTTCTTCCTAATAATGATGACATTTCTTTACCAACTGCAGTCTTTGAATTATGGAAAGCAGGTAAACAATGCATAAAGATTACATCATCAGCAGCATTTTTAATCATTTCCATATCCACTTGGTAATCAACCAATTGCTTAACTCTTTTCTCCCAAACCTCAGTAGGCTCACCCATCGATACCCAAACGTCAGTATAAATAACATCTGCATTGAAGGTACCTTCTAAAATGTCTTCAGTAAAGGTTAGTTTTGCCCCAGTTTCTTTCGCAATACCTCTACATTTTTCAATTAGTTCTTGATCAGGCCATAAATTTCTTGGTGCTAAAGCGGTAAAATCCATTCCCATTTTAGCTGCACCAATCATTAAGGAATTACCCATATTGTTTTGAGCATCTCCAACGTAGGTGAACTTAACTCCTTGTAGAGTATCTTTGTGTTCTAATATAGTTAAGAAGTCAGCTAATATTTGAGTTGGATGATATACATCAGTCAATCCATTCCATACCGGTACTCCAGCATACTTAGCTAATGTCTCAACATCAGATTGTTTATATCCCCTGAATTCAATTCCATCGTACATACCACCTAAAACTCTTGCAGTATCCGCAACAGATTCTTTTTTGTTCATTTGAGAACCATTAGGCCCTAAATAAGTAACACCCATTCCTAAATCCATAA
>CAJYBF010000270.1 GCA_913064935.1 uncultured Mollicutes bacterium | reverse complement strand
TCTATATCTAAGTGAATTCTAGTGATATTTATATTTTTCATTACTCTTACTTAATAAGTAAGGTATAGTGCTAAACCGATGCACAACTCTAAAACAAATATGACTCTAACTGAAAAGCAACTAATAAATAACGTGTCATAAACAGCTTTATACATTCTGTCCCATACAATATCATTAAGCATTTAATAGCACCTCTAATTCTACGTTATGTTTTGTTAAGTACTTTCTGATCTGACTTAGGTTGTAATCCGAATCAACTTCCATGATTAAGAATCCAATCTGATTATTTTGAACTGCTTTGATTTGACCCTCAATTATATTAGGATTTAAATCATATTTCACTATGAGTTCTCTAATGATGGACTTTTTTGCTGATTGGTTTGAAAAAAACAACTTCAAGAGTTTTTTGTTAGTAGGGACAACCCTTTCTCCAAAGTCATTAGAGAATAGAACTTCCTTTGAAACAAATCCTTTAGTTACATCATGTTTAGGATTATTAAAGATATCAATTACATCGCCAGTTTCTACCACTCTTCCATGGTCCATAACTGCTACTCTATTGCAGATTTTCCTTATTACATCCATCTCATGAGTTATTAACACGACTGTTATCCCTAGTTTTTCATTTATTGTCTTAATTAAATCTAATATAGTGTCAGTAGTCTTTGGATCAAGTGAACTAGTCGCTTCATCGCAAAGTAGAATTTTAGGGTTATTAGCAACAGCTCTTGCAATACCTACTCTTTGTTTTTGTCCTCCACTAAGCTCACTAGGATATACATTTGCTTTATCCTCTAAATCCACAATTCTTAGAAGTTCGGTAGCTCTGTTATCGCGTTGTTCTTTTGATAATCCAGTTATCTCAAGCGGTAAGGTAATGTTTTCAAGCACTGTCCGAGACCACAGTAGATTAAAATGTTGAAAAATCATACCCGTCTGCATTCGAAAATACCTTAGTTCTTCCTTAGTTAAATTTACTATATCAACACCATCAACAATTATTTCTCCACATTCAACTTCTTCTAATCTGTTAAGTAAACGAATTAATGTAGACTTACCTGCTCCACTAGAGCCGACAATTCCAAACACATCCCCATTATTTACTTGTAAATCAACCTCAACGACTGCTTTAACTTCTTTAAGGGAATCCTTAAATGTTTTACTTACATTTTTTAGCTTAATCATAATTTCCCCCTGTAAAAACAAAAAAACTTATCCAAAGATAAGTTTGATTTATGATAATCTTATCTTTAGGAATTAGCACCTACTCACCTAATGAGGGTTGCTGCAACGTCATAGGGCCTATCCCTCAGTTGCTCTTGATAATATTTTATTTTCCACATTCTAACACTACATAATCATTATGTCAACATTAAATGCAATATTTAATTTTTTTCGCTCTTTTTTTGATATCAATCCTTCAACTAAGGGTAAATAAAAAGAAAATATAGGACTTATCCTATATTTTCTTTTTATAAGTTATTATGTATTCTAAAGTTTCATCAACTTCTATAGGTTCGTTGCTTAAAGACTTAAAGAAATAGTTTTTTTTGTTTTGTTTGGATACAAGATCTAAGTGACATAATGCTATACCAATATCAATCATTTGCACATCAAGTTTTAAAGGTGCTCCATAATCCGGCGTTCGTTTAAGGTAAATATGTATATCACTTTCTTTTACAATGAACCTCCATGGTTGTTTATTAGAAGCACTTGGACCTATCCTCACCATATCAAATTCTTCTTTAAATTCATCTAAGTTATATGGAGTTTTAGAGTCATTAATATAAAATAACTTATCAAAATCAATTCGAGAGTCTGATCCCGCAAGTTTTCTAATAGTTCTATCTTTTAAATGTGTTTTCTTTTTGGGATATCCCAAAGGGGACATAGCTGGAATAATGTGACCCTCATCACTTGGAAAAATAAGATTCAGTGCTTTTCTGTCAAACGTACCAGCCATCCAACACGTCCCAATGCCTTTATCAGTTAGAAACAGTATCAGTTTTTCGAATACATAACCAAAATCAAGCATGTATTCTTTATTATTCTCAACCGCTCCAGCAATATAAGCCGAATGTCCTTTTATGATTCCATATGTACCAAGTTTTATTTTTTCGTTGGTATTCGGATTTTTTACCGTTTTATACTGCAAACTTATCTTGTTTCCATATATACCAGTCATATTACTCTCATCACTTATATAGTTTAATAACGACTTTTCATCCGCTGATGTTAGAGTTTTACCATTATAACTCCTTACAGAATATCTACTTTGTATTGCTTTTATAATATTCATAAGAATTTTGCTTTTTTTAGTCATAACATTTAGAAGAATTAATAATATATTATTCTAAATCTTAGTAAAGTTAGAATAGTTGGAGTGAAATTAGGCATTATTCCTGATAAACTGGGACTCTGAACCGGGGATCGGAGACAGTATGTAAAAGAGATGTAAAACCGTCTGGATAGATTATAGCAGCGGAAAGAAAAGATAGCGGCCACGATGATGTCTGATGGAAAGATAACTCAAAAAACTGGG
>CAJYBF010000269.1 GCA_913064935.1 uncultured Mollicutes bacterium | reverse complement strand
CCGCTTTAATAAAATCAATTGTTTCTTTGTTTGCTTTTAGTACAACCTCATAAATTTCAGGTTGTCTTTCAGTGAACTTACCACTTATAGGAATTGTTCTTGTAATATCTGATGAATAATAGTTACTTAAAGCTCCTAAATCAAATAAAATTAGTGTATTGTCTTCAATAGTTGAATTGTTGTCCATATAATGTAAACAAGTTGCATTCTTACCGCTAGCTGCGATAGTTTGGAATGATTCACTAGAGTTATTGAACATAATTGATTGTTTGTAGTACGATTCTAGTTGATACTCATACATACCAGCCTTCGCATTTTTCATCAAACTCATCATACCTATCTTAGTTATATCTACAGCCTTTTGTATCTCTTTCACTTCATCAGCCGTCTTTATCATTCTCAAAGCACCTAAGTGACTTTCAAGATTCTTAATTTGTAACTCAGGATATTTATCTTTCACAACACGAGCGAATTCAAATGTTTCTGGGTGCTCGTTACCATGAGATCTTAATAAATCTAAATAAAGACTGCTGGGTGCAACCATACCCGCTCTAGATACACCATTCAAAGTTTGGAAAAACTTATCAAAACTTTCTAAAAAGCGAATGTTTTTCACATCTATACCAGATAGTTCACTAGCTACTTGCTTACTCATTCTTGCGCCATACCATTTCGCTTTGAAGTCAGTATTTTCTTCGATAAATAAATAAACATCATTTTTAGTTCCCTTTTTCATTACCAAAATCATGTTATCTTTATCTATTCCTGTTAAATAGTAAAAATTTCTGTTAGGTGAGAAATTATAAAATGCATCAGCAGATCTATGTTTTTCTACTCCTGTAAAGACTACTGCTAAAGAACTGTCTATCATTTTATTAAATAAGTTATCTCTATTACTCTGAAAATTATCTTTATTCATCTCTTTCTCCTTTAATGTTATTTATTATTCCAGTTATGTATCTTTCTAATAACTGCAATTCATTATCAACGTTACTACCATTTAACTCAAGATATACTTTTATCTTTGGTTCGGTTCCGCTTGGTCTAATAATAACCGAACCGTTATTTAAATCAAATTTAACGATATTGTCTTTCATCATTCCTGGTTCAATATTATAATCAATCTTGTTGATTGCTTTATCGATACTATTTTCCTTAAAATACTGCATTATTTTTTCTTTAAGTAATTGACCACCTTGACCATCTAGCATATATGAGATTGTTTTGTTTGCATACTTACCAAATTCGTCGTATAAGCCCTTTAAAACATCAAGTAGTGTTAATCCTCTAGTTTTATAGTAACTACAAGCCTCATACAGTAAATAAGCGGCTTGCATGGCATCCTTATCTCTTACATCATCGTTTATAATACAACCATTGCTTTCTTCATAGCCAAATAGATACTTTTTTTTGGTTTCATTCATCAGTTTACCGATGTATTTAAACCCCGTTAGTGTTTCTTCCATAGTAACACCATATTTTTGACACATCATTTTACCGAGTTTGCTGCTCACAATAGATTTATATACTATTCTATTACTTAATCTATTCTTTGATTTAGCATCATCTAGTATGTATTTAAGTAAAATTACAGCTATTTCATTTCCACTAAGGAAATGATAGCCATTATCCTTTATCATACACCCTACTCTATCTGCATCTGGATCAGTTGCTAAAAGAATATCAGCATCAACCGAATTTCCAAGTTCAAGAGCTAAAGCAAATGCTTCTTCATTTTCTGGGTTAGGTAAATTAAGAGTGCTAAAATCAGGATCAGCAATCATTTGTTGTTCAACTAAATGCACATTTGGTAAAATATCTTTTATGAATACCCCACCAGTACCATGTAAAGGTGTGAAAACAGCTTTTATCTCTTTAACATTATTAAGTTTGATTGATTTCACCATTTCTATATACTTCATCTCGACATCAGCAGTAACATACTTTGGCTCAACATTCGGAAAAACGCTCTCAAAGTATTTGATTGATTCGATTTTCTTGCTTATAGGCACTATTTCCGAAGGGATCAACTGACGACCGGTTTCATCGTAGAGTTTTACTCCATTATATTCTTTAGGATTATGACTTGCGGTTATTATAACACCAGCATCAGCTTTCATGTACCTAACGGCAAATGAAAGTAGTGGTGTTGGCCTCATCGAGTCAAAAATATAAGCACTTATTCCAAGTCCTTCTAATATATTTACAAACTCTAAACAAAATTCTTTTGACTTATGACGATTGTCATAAGCAATTAGAAATGTTTTTTTTCCTTATTCTCATTCTTACTACTTCTATTGGTATTATGTTTCATAGGATCGTATATCCTCTGGTCTCTTTGCAAAAAAGTATGCTCCAGGTCGCACAAAATGACATCTCTACACCTATCCCGAAAAAAACGTATAATGATGAGACCGCCGACATGATTCCCGCCATTGATATATTGAACAACAACACAGAAAAACTTATTTTCAGTGAACAGAAACTAAACGATCTTAGTGAGTCAGTAGGAGAAGTTTTTTCTGGGCTCGATTACCAAGGTGCTT
>CAJYBF010000268.1 GCA_913064935.1 uncultured Mollicutes bacterium | reverse complement strand
ACGATACGTCAATATCTACACTCAGTATACACCACAAAAAAAAAGAAAATAATAAAAAAATATTTTAACATATTCAATATCCATTGATGTTGACAAAAAATCATTATAAAGTAAAGTTTTCCAAGTAATATAATGAAAAGAATAGGTTGCTATTTTTTCCTGTCTAATTTGTGCACTAATTGGCCAAAAAGTATTTGAATTAGCATAAATTCTAGCAAAAAACGGACTTTGCCAAATATTATTATGATAAACTGAAATTGGTTGATAGCTCCCCCGATAAGATTTTTCAACAGTTAAAAACCCGTAGCTTGATCCGTCAAAACCTATCCCCTTTTCCATAATGTCAACAGAAAGTTTTCGTGATGTTATAGACAATCTATGCCATCTTCCTTTCATATCAACAACTTTAAAATCAATTATATCTACTTTTTCTGTTTTACAATAATTAATAATCTCATTTATATTTCTAAACATATAATGGTCCTCTCTTTATCTCGGAATTTTACGAGATTATTATACCATAATTATAAGTTTGTAACATTGTTTTTTTAGAATTATGACAAATGGTCCAACTATTAGGAAAGAGATCTTTCCATTTTTGTTGAAATGGTATTAATATTATCAATTGTCTAATCTAAATCTTACTTAATTGATGGCTGCTTAGGTAGTAATAAATGGAAAAGAGCACCATTTGTTGAAATAAGTGCTCAATTAGTGTAAAATTACACCGTAGTAATTTAGTTAGGAAGCATAGAGGAGATCTAATGAAAAAGAATAAAATAAACAGGGATTACTTAATAAATATTATATCAAGAAAGATAAGATTGCTCAGAAGTGAATATAATTTTTCTCAAGATAAAATGTCAGAAGTGTTAGGGATATCAAAGAAAACTCTAATTCAAATAGAAAAAGAAAGATCAGTTGCATCATGGACTCTGGTAATGGCTGTATGTGGTCTCTTTAGAGAAAGCGAAATATTAAAGATGACTTTAGGGAGTGATCCCATTGAATTGGTTGAAGCAGTGATTTTTGACAGTGTTTCAGTTCCCAAAAGTATAACTGGTGGGGGTAAATTGTTTTGGAAAGCTATCGAAACTTCCGGGAAATTCAAAATTCAAAAGAATATTCTAAGCTCACATTATAGGATTATCGATGGGAATGAAAAGAGATGGTACAGCTCATTCGAGAAAGAATTTATTGTGGAACAGTTTAAACAACTACTAAAAGGGAGTGATAATTATGAAGAAGAGATTGAGTAGATTGAATTATAGATTTTTAGTAAGAGAGATGAACTCTCAAAAGGAAAAAGGTATTATTACAAATCAGCAAATAGACGATATGATGACATACTATGAGGAAGGATTAGGACTAAATTTTATCAAGGTCCTTGCAACTGTGGGTTCAATATTAATAGGACTAGGTTTTCTAAGCTTTATCGCAAGTAATTGGGAACATATGTCTAAACTATTGAAAATAATTACTATATTGACTTCACTTGGTGTTTCGATGTTATCCTCATATAAATTGGAAAAGAATTATTCGAAGACTGCAGAGTCATTACTTTATTTGAGTTCATTAATATTTGGAGCAGGGTTATTCTTAATGGAGCAGATATTTAATTTCTCCGGAGATTACAATCAAGCGTTCTTACTATGGACAATCGGTGTACTAATAATGAGTTTGTTATTCAAAAATACGATTTTGATTTTATTTGCTCATGTGCTTGCCATGATTTATATGTTTAGTAGCTTCAATGAAAATATTATAGTTAGTTCTATATTCTTAATAATAGCATTTTATGGTGCTAATAAGTATTTCAGCTTTAGCAAAATCATTATATTTTTCACGACAATATTCTCATTAAACTTCTTATTGTATTTGTTAACATACTTTAATTTGGAGTCTACTTATATATCATTAATATTCTTTGCGATAGGATTAGGAATGTATTACCTTAAACACAACTTGAATTTAGATACAATTAAATTGATTGGCGTCATGATAGTTGGTGTCAGTGGATTTGCTTTGACATTTGAAGGAAACTGGAATCAACTATTCTACATAAACAGACCAGATGTATTCGCAGTAGTAGTGGGAATTTCACTAATAGTCTATTTATTAAGCTTGGTAAGAAATCGTCAAATTGTTCCATTGTTGTTTGTATGTGCATTGATTTTAAGATACTACTTCGATACTATGTATGACTTTATGCCCAAATCTTTATTCTTCATATTAGGCGGTCTCATACTATTGGGATTTGGATATTACATAGAAGGATTAAGAAACAATCAAGGAGGCGAATAAGGTGCGAAAACTACTTAAAAAAAATAGAAATAGATATTTAATATCATTTATTACATTAACATTATTAATCCTTTCAGTAAGTGTAAAGCCATTAGTTGTTGATATTATGGGGAAACGAGTTGTACTTAAAACCTTAGCAATTGATCCTAGAGATGTATTCAGAGGAGATTATGTTAGTTTAAACTATGATATAAATGAGATCGAATTCAGTAAACTTGATCAAACTATTAAGGAAAATTATATTGA
>CAJYBF010000267.1 GCA_913064935.1 uncultured Mollicutes bacterium | reverse complement strand
AAATCAACGCTAATTATGCTTGTAAGTGCATTTTCAAAAAAAGAAATAATTATGAACGCCTACAATGAAGCGACTAAAGAACGTTATAGGGTTTTTTCATTCGGAGACAGTATGCTCATTAAATAAAGGAGTAAGTTATGACTATTAGATATGAACTAATTCACCAGTGCGCCCAAACGGGTGCTAGATATGGTATTTTACATACCCCTCATTGGAGCTTTGAGACTCCTATTTTTATGCCAGTAGGTACTAAAGCTACCGTCAAGACCTTAGAAAATCAAGAAATCAAGGAAGTTTGTGATGGCTTGATTCTCGGTAATACTTATCATTTATGGTTACAACCAGGTGAAAGCATAGTTAAAGCTCACGGAGGAATTAGAGAGTTTAGTATGTGGGATGGGGGATTGTTAACTGATAGTGGTGGTTTTCAAGTTTTTAGCCTTAGTAATCTTCGAAAGATTACAGAAGAAGGAGTCACATTTAGACATCATAAAAGTGGCGCGAAATTATTTATGGCACCAGAGGATTCAATACGAATTCAAAATGATCTTGGTGCAGATATTATTATGAGTTTTGATGAATGTCCGCCTTTTCACGCAGATGATAAATATATGAAGGAATCAGTAGAAAGAACTATTAGATGGGCCAAAAGAGGTAAAGACGCTCATTCTAGAAAAGACCAAGCTCTTTTTGGGATAGTTCAAGGTGGTCCAAATAAAGAACTGAGAAAATATTGCTTAGATGAATTAACCAAAATCGGATTCGATGGTTACTCTATTGGTGGATTAAGCGTAGGCGAAAGCAAGGACGAAATGTACTCGATGCTAGAGTATTTAAAAGATTATATGCCAATTGATAAACCTAGATATTTAATGGGAGTAGGAGCTCCTGAGGATTTGATTGTTGGAGCAATTAACGGTATAGACATGTTCGATTGCGTTTTACCTACTAGGCTTGCGAGACATGGCTCTGCATTAACTTCCATTGGTAAAGTTACCATTAAAAACAAAACTTTTGAGTCTGATTTGACTCCACTTGATCCAAACTGTGAGTGTAAAGTTTGTACTACATATACTAAGAGTTATTTAAGACATTTATTTAAAGGTGATGAAATTCTTGGTCAAAGATTAGTTAGTTATCATAACTTATATTTCATACATACATTAATGAAAGACATTCGCAAAGCCATCAAAAATGATAGATTAGCTGACTTCAAAAAAGAATTCTTAGAGAAATATTTTTAAGGCAAGTTATCTTGCTTTTTTTTTGTTCATATAATTAATGAAAGACATGAGGTATTATATGAATAAAATTATCTTTTCATTGAGTATTGTTTTATCTATAGTAGGAGTTGTAATGATATATAGTGCTTCAGAAATATGGGCTGAATTTAAATTTGATAATAAATATTATTATTTGATTAGACAATCATTGTTTTTAAGCATAGGAGTTTTAGTTATGATTTCATTGTCTAAAGTCCATTATAGTTTTTATTATAAGTATTCAAATCAGATTTTTTTGGCTTCGGTATTCTTGCTCATAATTGTACTTATTCCTGGAGTAGGATTAGTACGAGGAGGGGCAAGAAGTTGGATAGGAATAGGTCAGTTTTCACTACAACCAAGCGAATTTGTTAAACTTGGATTAGCTGTTTTCGCTGCGAAAGTGTTATCAAATAATGTTTTTAAAAGCCTCAAGGATTATCTAGGAATTATTATCATCATCTTAATTGTGTTCGCTATTATAATGCTTCAGCCAGATTTTGGAACAGGCGTAGTGATAGTTTCAGCCATGATGCTTTTACTAATCATCTCGGGATTACCTCTTGGAACTATTATCATGGTGATGGTACTAGGATTCTCTGGGCTAGTTGTATTAATAATCTCAGCTCCTTATAGATTAAAAAGAATATTCGCATTTATAGATCCTTGGAGCGACCCATTGGGTAGTGGATTTCAGATAATACAGTCGTTATATGCCCTAGTTCCAGGGGGGCTATATGGATTTGGTATTGGTGGAAGCAGACAAAAGTACTATTATCTTCCTGAACCACAAACAGATTTTATTCTCGCAATAATTACTGAAGAACTAGAATTAATAGGCTCATTTACATTACTGATTCTATATTTATGTTTGTTTTATTGTATTTTTATGACAGCTATAAAGATTGAATCATTGTTTGGAAGATATCTAGCACTAAGCATTGGTCTTTTATTGTTTATGCAATTTATCATAAATATTATGGTTGTTACTGGATTAATTCCAGTTACCGGTGTTACTTTACCATTCTTAAGCTATGGTGGAAGTTCGCTAGTGTTAACACTAGCAAGTATGGGAATACTAATGAACATAGCAAAGGAAGTGAAATAAATGAAAAACACCAACATGAAAAGCGATATTATCTTTTCAGATCTATACAACTCGGAAGGCATGGAACCGAAACAAGTACAATCATCCTACTTGCGTGATTGTAAAAATGCACTCAACAAACAAGGTGTCCTCGTGCTCAATATCTGGCATACGGCACCTAAATTACGAGAAGAGTTAGATGA
>CAJYBF010000266.1 GCA_913064935.1 uncultured Mollicutes bacterium | reverse complement strand
ACCTCTTAAGAATTCCTTACCATAATCCATCGTAAGTAATTCAGATATATTGACAAACAATTTAGTCACTTAGATCACAACTTTTCATAAATTCATATGTTTTTACTATATCAAGTGAGAACATTCTATCTTTATCGAAGTGCTTAACAACACATCTGTATTCATCATAGAATTTTTTACTAATAGGTGACAATTTATTAGGATCCATTAAATGAACTGCTTGAGCTGATGTAAATAATTCAATTGCTAGTACATTATAAGAATTTTCTATTATATCTAAAGCGTGTCTAGCAGCAATTGTCCCCATTGAAACATGATCCTCTTGGTTTGCGCTAGATGGTATTGAATCTACACTCGCAGGATGAGCTAATGTTTTATTTTCACTTACTAATGAAGCAGCCGAATATTGTAAAATCATGGCTCCTGATTCTAATCCAGGGTTATTACTTAAAAATCCTGGTAAGTTATTATTTAAGGAAGGATTAACTAATCTTTCAATTCGTCTTTCAGAGATATTAGCTAATTCACACATTGGTAATTTTAAGAAATCCATAGCGAACGCTATTGGTTCACCGTGAAAATTCCCAGCGCTTATTATTTTATTTCCATCTTCGAAGATTAGTGGGTTATCAGTTGCAGCATTCATTTCGATTTCTAATTTTTCCTTAACATAATTTAGTGCTTGCCAACAAGCCCCGTGTACTACTGGAATACATCTAATCGAATAAGCATCTTGAACTCTAAGTTCTCCTTGTTTAGTCATTAGTTTAGAATCATGTAAGATTTTTCTAAATCTCTCAGCCACTTCTATTTGTTCAATGTACCCACGAGATATATGAATCTCTTCATCAAAAACATCAATTATAGATTCTAACGCTTGCATGGTGAAAGAAGAAATATGTTCACTTAAATATGCTAGTTTCTCGGCTTGAATATAAGCCTTAATACCAGCGGCTGTCATCGCTTGAGTACCGTTTATCAAGCCAAGACCTTCTTTAGCTTCTAAATGAATTGGTTGGATCTTTAGTTTATTGTACAGTTCACTAGTTGGATAAGTATTACCGTCATATAAGACAAAGCCCTCTCCTATCAAAGGTAGAGCTAAGTGCGATAACGGTGCTAAATCTCCACTTGCACCAAGTGAACCTTTACAAGGAACCACTGGATAAATATTCATATTTACGAGCATTATTAATTGCTCAATTACTTCAATACGAACACCTGAGTGACCTTTTAATAGTGCATTAGCGCGAAGAACCAACATTAATCTTGTGATCTCTTTATCAAAAGGAGTACCTACTCCAACTGCATGAGAACGAATAAGATTAATCTGAAGTTCATTAGTTTTGTCTTTATCGACTAAAACATTACAAAACAAACCATAGCCCGTAGTGATTCCATAAACAGCTTTGCCTTCAGCAACTATTCTTTCTACTGCTTTATGTGATATGTTGACTTTTTCAATTGCTGATTCAGCGATAGATACATTAACTCCATTCATTATCTGTTCGCATTTTTTAATTGTAAGACTATTTCCATCTAAAGTAATCATATAAAATCCTTTCTAATTCGATGTATTGCTTTATAACTCTTATTTAGCAAATTCCTTTAAAATAAGGAATATTATTAACTAAGTACATATTATCAAATTTTGTAGTATATGTCTCTATATATCTAAATAAATTTGATTCGGTCTATGCTTAATATAGGTTGCTTTTATTTTTAATATGTAGTTCTTACGAATTTATGTAGATTGCATCTAACAACCAAATAAAAAGTACAATAAATCAAAAAATTTATTGTACTTGATAATTTAGTTTCAATTATATTTTATCACTAATTACGATATACCACGAAACTCCAAATTGATCTCTAACTTTACCAATGGTAGGACCATAATCCATTTTTTTCATTGGATTAATTATCTCACCATTTTTTGATAGTAAATCGAACTTCTCGCTTGCATCTTTTCCATTATTATACATTATAGTGAAATTATAACCTGACTTATCTATTTCCTGAAATTGATCAGACATATAAATATCATATTTACCTTCAAAGACTAGTTCCGCATGAAATACTTTGCCCCACTTGGATTCATCTACAGTATTACTCTCATCATGTAGCCATAATATATTTTCTTCAACATTAAATACTTGTTTATAGAAGTCAATTGCTGATTTACAATTCTCATTAAAGCCAATGTAGAATGCTAATTTCATATTATCACCTCTATTGAAATTATACCATAACAGTAATTTGTTATTTCAGTGCCTGTATTATTTATTCTTTACTAACTTACTGATTTTTTTATTGTTTGCGATGAAATGAATAGTAATGTGTGAGTTATTGTCTAGTTTATTAAACTCCTCACTAGTTGAAACAGCATTTTCATTTCTTGCCCAGTTTCTTCTAGCAACTCCACCCATTACATCCCATAAAATAGCTGAACTTAGTATTTCATCAACTCTTTTACTACCGTCTAATACCATTCCATATCCACCATTGATCGATTTAGATATACCTACTCCACCACCGTTGTGTAATGCTAT
>CAJYBF010000265.1 GCA_913064935.1 uncultured Mollicutes bacterium | reverse complement strand
TTCTTGTTGCCAAGTCACTCCACCACCGTGAGGATCATCAGCTTTAGCCCATACGTTTATAATAACGTTAGGATAAACCTTGTTGAACTCTTTTGCTACTGCATAAGCTGCAGCTTGGTTTTGAGCACTTGTGAAATCAGAAGGCTCATATGTTTTATGTCCGATGTCTTCCATGTATTCACCATTACCAGACCATAACATAATATCAATTTCACCAGTAACACCTGAATCAATTGACTCGTACTTGTTACAACCAGCTAATGCTAGTGCAACAACAGCAATTAAAACTAAACTTAATACTTTCTTCATGTTTTCCCCCATTTTATTTTATTTATATTTAACACTAATCGTGTTTAATAATTTCGTACTTTCCTTTATAACTAACTCTGTATCTATATAAACTGTCTTTGCGACATTTTTAATAACTCCATCAATTATATTAATTAAGTAATCAGCACTAGTTCTACCCATACTTTTTGTTTTTTGTTTCACAGTAGTTAGTTTAGGAGTTATATAATCTCCCAAGTCTATACCGTCAAATCCTACAACGGAAACATCATCTGGACACTTTAATCCTGCGTCCTCAATAGCTCTTATAGCACCTATAGCTAACATGTCTCCTGCACAAAACACAGCAGTAGGTTTATCCTCAATAGATAAAAGTACTTTCATTGCTGCATAACCTTCTTCGGTCGTATACGTAGTTCCTTCTACTAAGAAATCAGATCGAACATCTAAATCTTGTAACAACATTGAACTTATGAAATGTTCTCTTCTTTTCAATCCTGCAAAATTAAGTGGGTCTCCAAATATATGCGCAATCTTAGTATGCCCCAAATCTTTCAAGTGATTTATTACATCTGCGATCGATGATCTGTTATCAGAAGCAATATTATATATATTATTACTCAAATGATCTAAAACTACCGTCGGAATATTGCTTTTTGCCAATTCTTGGTATTCACTACTTTGATAGTCAGTACATAATACAAATACACCATCAACAGATTTTTCAATTGCATGATTATAAAAACTTGTGGTCGGCTTCTTTCCTTTTTGTCTAGTTATGAATAAAACGTCATAACCTTCATACTCAACAGCCTTTTTAAATTCCTCTAGCACATTCGCAAACAAAGGATGTCTAAGTCCTATACCAGAATGTTCATCAAATATAACACCAATTGTCCAAGACTTCCTTGTCTTCAACGACCTTGCTGAAGCATTAGCTATATATCCCATCTCTAACGCAACATCGCGAACTTTTTTTATAGTATCTGTTCCAATATCAGAATATCCGTTTAATGCTCTAGATATGGTAGTTATGGAGTAACCTGTTTTTTGTGAAATATCTTTTAACGTCGTCATAAAGTGTACTCCTTTTCATCCTAATGGGTTAAACGTTTAAGTAAACTATCAACAGAGTGCTAACCCCATCGATAAACGGCTCAAATAAGCCACTATTTATCAAATAATTTTTTAGGGATAAGTCGTTTTTAACTTAAACGTTTAAGTAGGACTAACAAAAAAAAGACTTGCTATAGTTGATTATACATAAATAGCGCTATCATAGCAAGTTTTTTAGATTATTTTTCGTAAACTTTAATCGACTTAATTTCCATATGATATGGTAAGTCATCATCTATAATTTCTCCACCTAAATGACCACCAACTGCTAAGTTAAGAATAAGGAAAAATTCTTTGTTAAACGGCCATCCTCCAATTGAAGTATCTTTTCCGGATTGTCCTTTAGTGTATAAAGAAACGCTTTTACCATCTACGAAGAATTCTATTCTATCTTCTTCCCAATCCATAGCGTACTCAATAAACTTGTTAGACACATCTTTTGTAGGAACTACTTCAGTATACTGTGTATTGTATCTCGAATTATAAATTCCTGTGTGCAACGTAAAATGTAATACATCTTGATCTCGACCAACATGTTCCATTATGTCAATTTCTCCACACTCAGGCCAACTTACATTTTCTCTAAAATCATTAGGTAGCATCCAAATAGCAGGCCAACTTCCTACTCCTTTAGGAATCTTAGCAACAAACTCAAATCTACCGTATTTAAACGACTTTATACCATACGTTGTAAGCTTCGCTGATGTGTAGTTTTTGTTTTCAAAATCTTGCTTTTGGGCAACGATATGTAAAGCACCATCTTTAACGTAAGCATTCTCTAAGCTATCTGTGTAGAACTGCGATTCATTGTTTCCACCACCGTGCCCACCGGTTTCTATTATCCATTTTTCAGGATTTGGTTTTCCATCGATACTAAAATCATCACTGAATATTAATTTCTTCATACTTCCTCCTTTAAAAACGATTATTTTTATTCTCCTGCTTCTTTTTTTCTCTTCGTCTATTTTTCCCTCTCCTTCTCTTTCTTTCTTTCTCTTTCTCTTTACTTCCTTCTTTCTTTCCTTACTTCTTTCCTTACTTTTTTCCCTCCACCACTCATTCCTCTCTTTCTCTTTTTTTATTTCCTTTTTCCTTCCTCACTTCCTTCTTCTTTCTCTCTTCTTTTTCCTCTATTCTGTTTTTTTGTTTCTCTTTCTTTTT
>CAJYBF010000264.1 GCA_913064935.1 uncultured Mollicutes bacterium | reverse complement strand
GGATGAGTCATTAGTAAGCATAACAAGTGATCTGGTAGTGAACCCAATTTATGAAAGAATTGTCTATGAAGTGACATATTATCTAGGAAATGAGTTATTGAAGCAGGAGTATATCTCATTTAGTGATGAGGCTCAGCCTCCGACTGTAGAAAAAGAGGGATATATCTTCATCGGATGGAGTGAGACATTAATAAACATAAGAAATGACTTAAGTGTCTTTCCAGTGTTAAAGCCAATATCATTTACTGTGAAGTTCATGGACATTAATAATCAGCTACTAAAATCAGAGCAGATAGATTATGATACTGATGTTAGAACACCAATTATAACTTTAGAAGGATATGAGTTTATAGGATGGTCCAATATAACAACAAATATAAAAAGCGACTTAGTAATAATACCTATAGTAAACATAATTCCTGAATATAAAGAAAGACTAAATACGTATCCTAAAATTGAAACGTTTGAAGTAGTTATGAACGGCGAGGAATCAACTATAAAGATTGAGTTTGTTGGTGACTTTCTATACGAGCTAGATTACATAGTGGTTAATGGAAACTATTGTAGCGATTTTGACATACTGTACGATAAAAAAAATATATTTGATTCTTCTCCAAATTGGATAGAAATCACCGTCGACTTAAAAGGTGGTAAATTGGAAAGGCTAGTGTTCCTAGATGAGATATCGGAGTTTTACTATGACTTTCAGATTATCAATGCCAATTTAGAAGACAACTTGTTCATTGATAAACCCCTTGTTCTAGGTACAAGAGTTTCTTGGACGCAAGCGTTGCTTATTTGGATCAAGAACATATTTACGTAAAAAGATCATCATTTTTAGATCATCTTTTTTATATTTTTATCGAACTGTGAAATTGATTTTTCCATAGCACTCTCCACACCTATGGATTCCATTTCTGTCCCTTCAATTAATAAGGGATGAAAACCTTTAACACCTAAGAATTTAAAAATGTCTTTGAAGTAAGTTAGACCATGATTTACTTGTCTAGCCATAATTTGCGGATAGTCTCCACCACTTGATTGTATGTAAACCATATGGCGTTCTTTATCATTTAATAATCCTTCAACTTTGTTGTCAGTTATAGAGATTAGTTTCCCATTAATATCTATACAGTCTAAGTATTTTTTTAAAACTGATGGAAAAGATAAACTCCACATTGGCGTAGCAATAATATATATATCATGTGATATGAATTGGTTAGCAAGAGAGTCTATTATTCCAACATCTTTTTGCTCCTCAGTAGTTAAAGCTAAGTACTCATCACCCTTAACAAGCGAAGCTCTTGATTCAAAATATTTGTAATTCGTTGTTGGTATGTACATATCATAGAGATCTAACTCTGTGACAACTCCAAATTCACTTACTCTATCGACGAATTTTCGACCAATTTTCTTAGATACAGACAAATTCTCAGGCTTTGGATTGGCAGTAATATATAATATTTTTTTCATAAGTCCTCCTACAACTATTATTACTAAAAATATAGAAAATATTTATGATATACTTAAATTGTTATAAGGAGGTCATTATGTTTACCAATAAAACAATTTGGCAACAACTGTTTAACATAGGTCTTATAGTAACGATGCTAATAGGCCTAATCATTATTTATTTCAATGTTATTACTTTGATTAGTGGACCTGAGTATAGAGATTCCTATGATGATTACAAAGGTTGGTCATGTGGTATTAATACTGATTCATCAACCGCAAGAGGAGATATCTTGACTGAAGAGCAATGTACCACGAATTATGATTTGTACATTCAAAATCAAAAGGCACATTCAGTAAGTAGCTCTTGGGAGTCTATTATTAACTCAGTTGCGGTGATACTATTCCCAGGAATCTTTTTATATGTGACAAACAAATATGAAAGACGAAGTAGTAAGATCGGGATACTTATTTTAGACATAATCTTACTTACTATGATGATTGTGGGATTCGTGATGATGAGCGTCGAGTTAAACGAATATTTATTTGATGCTACTAACAATTTGCGTGGATTACTCACATCTATTTTTAGGAATTTTGGAATGGTACTGTTCCCTGGAATCATTTATTATAGTTTAATTAGAAAATCAATTAAAAAGACTCAAACATAACTGAGTCTTTTCTACTTTATTTACCAAAAAAAATTCAGAAAGAAAACAAAAAAGTATTCTGAATACAAGACGGATTAATTTTTGATAATTTACAGCCATATAAAGATGTTTGTGATTAATTCCTCTTTGACACTTAAGGGAAATTACCTGGAAGCAATGGCTATACTTTGAATTGGAGGGTCTTGTAGCAATACCCTAAAATAAAAACATAGATTTTAAGTGGAAGGATTGGACTTAAACGAATTGAACTTTGAAGAGAACCACAAAGTGCAATCTATATATGGTCCCGGTCAGCAAAAGTTACGTGCCCATGTCATGCATGTATCCTACCCGAATCTGCAGACTTCACTGACGTTCGTTGCAACGCCACCGGTCATGCAACTTACCGATGATGTCCGTGATTTTTCTGTACATGTCATGTCGAGCTTTCTTGTGCTGGGTATTG
>CAJYBF010000263.1 GCA_913064935.1 uncultured Mollicutes bacterium | reverse complement strand
TGTAAAAGCAAGAATAACTTATGGAGAACCTAAAAATTAACTAACCATAAAAGTCCCAGATGATATAGATAACTACATTGCAGGTAAAACTGATTTTATAATAACCTGCTTAAAAGAGGTTTGGATAGTTAAACGTGACTTATTGTCCATCTCAAGTGAAAACAAATAAAAACTCCGAAAGGAGTTTTTTTAAGTTATAGGTAAATTAGTTATTTTAAGAAATTGCTAATTATAAGAATAAGAAGGAATTCCAGTTAACAACATATCAACACCATTTACGACTAATCGCTCCACTATCCTCTTATTTGTTGGTTAACATAATATATATTATAGGAAGTCATTAGTCTTATAGATAAATCCAATATATAGTGTCGAAATAATACATTATATATCGGATTGTACAATTAACCATTGTTTTTCGACTAGTTCTCTTAACATAAACTATGTCATTCTAGTTCCTATGAAGTAGATAGTATTCCTTTTACTTCTTCCTTTGTTGAATAATGTCTAAATGAAGTGCTTTTATCTCTAAAGAACCTCTATAACATTTAGACCCCATTCTTTAGCTAACTTATGTGTTAAGTGATACGCCTCATCGTCGTGTTCTGTAAAATAGTGAGCATCTGAATTTACAATAACTTTACAGTTGTAAGTTTTAACTATATCCCAAAACTCTTTTCTAGGATAAATGAATCTCGTACCTTGTTTAGTTTCTATCGTTCCTCTTCGTACTCCATTTGCATTAAACTCTAAAGGTACGTTGTATTTAACTGAAGCTTCTGAAATCGTGTGAGCAATCTTTTCTGCTACTTTGCCCCACGCGAATCGATATAGGAATAAATCCGGATGAGACATAAATGAGTAATAACCAGTCTTCATTCCATCAACGGCATTCTCTCCATACCTAATTGCTTGCTCATCATCTTCTACTTGAAAACTTGAATATGGTTTTCCGTGAAGTGAATAGTCATGATTACCTAAAACAAGATAATCCACCTTTTGTCCTAGTCTTTTAAAATAAGTATCATGAGTTTTGAAATACTCAGTTTCTAAACCTATTAGTATTTTGATGTCTTTTTTGTATTTTTCCTTACAACGATTAAGTTCTTCTATATAAGGGGTTAATTCTGTTGTTTTCATTCTGTGTAAGTATGTTGCTTCCTTTGGAATGTTATCAATCGTTATTAATGGAGCATGATCTGAAATTCCGAATATTTCGTAATTTAGTTCTATAGCTTTTAAAATATGTTCCTCGATTGTTCCTTCAGCATGTTTGCATAGAGCTATGTGTGAGTGATAATTAGTCTTCATATTATTCTCCTAAAAGATGTCTAAGGCCATTTGTTCTTCGACCGCGAATTTTTCCATGTCTTTAATTCTTATCCATTTTGCGCTTCTACCTTTACCAAGTGGTTTGATCATTCCTTCTTCACGTAATCTTACTAAAGTTCTGTTTATAGTGGAATCACTTATGTAAGGATGCATTCTTCTTAAATCATCTTTTTGAAACACTTCAGGTAATTTAAATATAGTGTTTTGTATGCTATATGACTTATTTAATGTCTGATCGAATTGATTATTCTTAACTATTTGCTCTACTTCAATATAGGTCTCCTTAAGCGCTTTAATGAAGAACCTTATTATGTGTAGTGGTTGCGATAACCCTTCCTCATAACTAAACGAAGCAGCTATCAGCGACGATCTATATTCTTCGAAGTTTTTTGTTATATACTCATAGAAACTTACATATTTAAAGTTATCAAATCCTATGTTAAAGAATAGCAACTGAATCAGTAGCAAACTTGTATATTCATTCTTTTCTGCAAAACATTTTACATTGTAGAAATCAACAAACAAAAGTATACTTAACAAAAGTTTTTCGTAAGTATTTTTAGAATAGGACAATTTCAATTCTGCGTATAAATCATCTAATTTATTTCTCTTGTTTATAGTCTTTTGACTGTGAAATTTTGTCTTTATTTCCACTCTGGAAAACCTTACATTTGCGATGTGTTTAAATACATGACTGTGAATAGACTGAATCTCATTAGTAGTAAATTCAAACGATTCGTAGTTCTTAAATATATTAGAAAATACATCCTTGAGATTTAGTATGGTCTTTTCAGAGTTGTTCTTTGGAACTATATTTTTAGTTGAAAGTGCTCTTAATTTTGATTCAGGCCTTTTAATTTATAATTATTTTTTTTATAATATTGAACTATGTAATCATTTGGTAATACCATGGGGAAATTATGCTTTGATTTTAGCCATTTATCTAGAATCTCTTGTGTCATACAATCTTCTGTATAACAATCGAAAATAATAGTACAATTTGTTTTTGTTACTCGAATCATTTCGTTAAAATACCTAATATTATCTAGGAAGTTTAGATACACAAAAACACCATGAGCATGTACAAGAGTCATAGAATTATCTTCAGTTGACCTTAAAGAAAATCCATCGGTTGGTTGAGATATTATTGGATACTCTTCTTGTAACCATCCGGCCCAATCTGTGGCAGTTTCATAACTTTCATATCTGTCAGGATTACATTTGGCAATAATTTTTTCC
>CAJYBF010000262.1 GCA_913064935.1 uncultured Mollicutes bacterium | reverse complement strand
TAATTTACTCTTGATGGAACAAATCTTCTCTTTATGTAATCATATTTAGCAGTATGGTAGGAGATTATTTTACTACCTGCATACCTCTCCAATTGTTCTATACACGTCTCAAAGTTTGAGGACTGATTTAACTGACCCCAATTGAAAGTATAATAGTCGTTTTGATTCCAAATCAACACGACAGTGTGGGCGTCTTTTTCATTCCAAGTAAAGTATGTTAATAATATAGGCTTATAATTCCTAGATAATTGTATAAGATGAGATGCGAAATCATCACAATCACCTTCTAAACTTCTCCAAACAATTTCCGGACTAGCTATGGTATTGTAAACACCAAATAATGGGTCACTTATGTATGACCACTTTTTACTTAGCGTAATTGCATATTTGTGTATATCTTCAAACTCTAAGTTAGGTCCAGATTCTACTAATACTCTCTTCTCTTTTGAAATCCAATAACTCCATCTCATAAATAATTTCAGAAATAACCCGACGAAAAACTCTAGAGTAATTCTCATATTGACCTCCTATTAAGTAGTGACTACTGCTATTTTAACCACTTCTCTTATATTACTATATGCACTGATAAGTTGTTTCTGGACATCACTTGGCCATCCTAAAGAAATTTATAATCAATGTGCCCCTACCTACTGATATTTTATATAAATTTATTAGAATTTGATTAAACTGACCTAACACATAAAAGAAATATAAATAATATAATAATTAATACAGATGGGAGGGCATAATGAATACTAGTAATCTAAAGAAATACATTATAGGTGAATACGAATTTTTTGAAGGCCCATATGGTAAAAGAGTTATAACATATGCAGACTATACAGCATCTGGTAAGACCGTCTCCTTCATAGAAAATTATGTAATTGAACTGGAGAGAAATTATGCTAATACGCACACAAAAGACAGTCATTTAGGAGAAACTTCCACAAATTTATATAAGCAATCAAAATCAATAATTAGACAATGTATTAATGCGAGTAGTAATAATTCTATAATTTTTGTAGGCACTGGAACAACTGGAGCCTTAGAAAAACTTTCAATGATACTTGGTATATATAGATCACCAGCTACAAAAAACAATATTGATGCTGTTAATAGTAAATTTACTAGAAGTAGCTATACAAAAGAAAAACTATTACAAGAACAAGATTTAGAGATTGATAAAAGAAAACCTGTAGTTTTTATTTCGTCATATGAACATCATTCAAATGAACTGTTATGGAAAGAGGGCTTTGCTGAAGTTGTTAAAATCAGTCTAAATCAGGAAGGTCTTTTTGATTTAGAAGACCTAAAATCTAAACTACTCGAACCTTGTTACAAAAACAGGATCAAAATCGGATCATTCTCGGCTGCATCTAATGTAACAGGGATTAAAACTCCTACATATGAAATAGCAAAAATAATGCATAGACATAATGGATACGCTTTCTTTGATTTTGCCGCGAGTGCACCATATGTTGAAATCGATATGAATAAAAGTACCACAGAATACTTTGATGGAATATGCCTATCTCCACACAAATTTTTAGGAGGACCCGGATCATCAGGACTTCTTGTTATTAACAATAGAATATACAATAGTGACTTGGCTCCTACTTGTGCTGGTGGAGGGACAGTTGATTATGTCAACTCTAATGTATACGACTTCACCAAGAATATAGAAGAAAGGGAAGAGGCTGGAACACCCGGATTATTACAAGCGATTAAAGCAGCTCTAGCATTTCAGTTAAAAGACAAAGTTGGCATTAGAAATATCAATGCAATAGAGGAAAAATTAATTGCAAATGCATTAACCGCCTAAGCGGGCATCGAAAAATTGAAATTTTAGGACCTATAAATCCCAAGCATCGTAACAGCATCTTGTCATTTAGAATTAAATTCAAAAAAGGATATCTACACGATAAGTTTGTGACCAAACTTCTCAATGACTTGTTTGGAATAGAATCTCGAGCTGGATGCTTATGCGCAGGGCCCTATATCCATCACTTAGTTAATTACAATATGGATTTATCAAACGCTCTTAGAAGAATGGTTCTAAGAGGAATCGAGTGTTTAAAACCTGGAGTGACAAGGATTAACTACCATTACACAATACCAAATTATGAATACGATTTTTTATGCGAAGCGATAGAATTTTTAGCTGAATACGGTTACTTATTTTTAAGTTATTATGACTTGGATCAGAAAACCGGAGTATGGTGTCATAAAAAACAAATGAATAAGAAAGAACTTGTAATTAACATAACAGAAGGAATTAAGTCGATAAATAATCCTTATTTCACTATGAGATCAGTAAATAAGCATAAATTGTATAAAGTATATTCAAAAATGGCCATTGAATTAGCTTCAAAACTTCAGCAAAACAAAAATGTTTCTTACACTAAATATAAAGAAAACAAATATGGTCCATTGTCATGGTTTTACACATCTATATAATTTGTAATTTGGTCAAAGAATAAAAGCAAGTCTGCTTTTAGTTTGAGTATATGCAAGTTACGTTTATAAGTAGACAACTTATTTATATTGTAAAGTATACAGACAAAAGGGGAGGAGTTTT
>CAJYBF010000261.1 GCA_913064935.1 uncultured Mollicutes bacterium | reverse complement strand
CTTTAAATGGTTTTACAGATAGGTATGGATATGAATACAGAGGAGTCTATGACTTACTCGATGACTATTATTATAGTAAAGAGAATAATAACGCTGAATACTCAAAAGAAGAGTCTGATAATAAAGGATTGCTTGTAATGGATTTGGCATCAATAACTGGTAAATGAAGAAAGAATTTAAAATAAACATAGTTAAAAATAAGAGTAAAACCTACTTATTACCCTTTATTCATCAACAAGTTAATTTTAAATTTCATGAGCTAATGATAAACACGTATTTGTCATTTGAAGATGGAGATGAACTATTTTGTGTAATGTATATATGGGATAGTTCACCAGATTTTCTTAAGTTTGAAGGAGAAATGATGAATAATCATTTGTATGTTGGTCATTCTGATTTTGGCAACAGAGTTGTTTTCAAATTTAGGTTATCAAGACACATGAAGATTGGAAGAACAGCATTTATAGAAGGAAGATATACAGAATTTTCTGATGATCACAAGGAGTCAATAATGTCTTATTTAAGTCTTATTGGTGCCACTAATAATCATAGAATAATGGAAATTTTAAACCCGAATGGTGCCCTATCTTCTACTCCTCCAAATATGGAACAAGAAATTGTTATGAATCATGTCAAGGAATTGACATTTAAAATAGATGATTTTAATGAAAATAATTAAAAGAAACGGTAGATCAGTAATGTTTAATCCTAGTAAGATAACTACTAGGCTTAGAAACAGAGCTGATGGGCTTAAAGTTAATGCAGATGAGATGGCTGTAAAAGTAATTAGTCAAATGGCTGATGGGATATCTACAACAGAACTTGATACTTTATGTATTGAGATAGCTGCTAGTATGGTTCCTGTTCATCCAGATTACAGTACTTTTGCTTCACGTCTATTTGTAACACAATTAAGAAAGAGTACACCAGAGAGCTTCTCTGAGGCTATGATGCAAATTCAATTATCTACTGGAGTTTTAGGAGATGAATTTCAATTATTTGTTCATACGAATAAAGATGAGTTAGATGCATTGATTGTTCAAGATAGAGATTTTAACCACTCAATATTTGGATTAAGAACTTTAGAAAAATCATACTTATTAAAAGACACTAATGATAATGTTATTGAAAGGCCACAATATATGTGGCTTAGAACAGCAATAGAAGTTGGTGGATTTAACATGAATGATGTGATTGGATCTTATCATGGTATGAGTCAATTATACTTTACACATGCTACACCAACGTTGTTTAATTCAGGAACTAGCTTATCTCAATTAAGCAGTTGTTTCCTGATAGCTAATAAAGGTGATAGTATTGATGGTTTATTTGATACAATGAAAGATGTAGCTCACATATCAAAATTAGCTGGAGGAATTGGATTACACGTACATAATGTTAGAGCTAAAGGAAGTCTTATAAAAGGGACAAATGGCAAATCAGACGGTATGGTTCCAATGATGAAGACTTATAATGAAATTGCTAGATGGATAAATCAAGGTGGTAAAAGAAAAGGTAGTTTTGCTATTTATTTTGAACCTTGGCATGCTGATGTTTATGAAATGATTGAACTTAAAAAGAATCATGGGAAAGAGGAGATGCGTGCAAGAGATTTATTCTATGCTGTATGGATGAATGATTTATTCATGGAAAGAGTGAGGGATGATGAAGATTGGAGTTTATTCTGTCCAAATATATTGCTTAAAAGTGGTATTATACTTCAAGATTTATTTGGAGAAGGATTTAAAACATCTTATGAATATGCTGAAGCAAAAGGATTAGCTACTAGAGTTGTTAAAACTCGTGACTTATGGGAGAAAATATTAATTTCAGCTTCAAAGCAATCTAACAATCATCACTTTCCTATACTAAATGGATTAACCAAACTGAGTGACTTTATAAAAAATCAAAAACAAATAGATACCCATTATTTTATTGCACATTGCGAAGAAGACAAAATAAGAACTGAACTAAAAAATGAATTAATTAATTATAAAAACAATTGTATTTTAATTGGACCCGAAGGTGATTTTAATCAAGAAGAGATTAACTTAGCGATTGCAAATAATTTTAAACCAGTAAGCTTAGGAAACACCAGATTAAGAACCGAAACAGCAGGAATAGTAGCATGTCACACTTTAAACTTAATTACATAATACCACTTATTTGTTTGGCAATCTTTAATATTTCAGCCACACAACAGACAAAAGAGCCAACAGTACAAATTGCATTGTTAAAATACAATGGAGGAGGTGATTGGTATGCGAATCCAACTGCCCTAAAAAACTTAATACGTTATTGCAACCAAAATTTGAATACAAAAAAAAGGAATGAGGTAGAGAATGTCTAATCCAAGCAGTCTCGACCCATTCCGCTAGGGCCACCGGGGCCACCAGGGCCACCTGAAGATTTAGAAGAGGTTATATCATCCATTCTTAGAATCATGTGTGCATTCTAAATAGGAGTAGAAATTGCATGGGCTTTCACTCGGAAGGGTTCAATAACATACTCCATGCTTTTAATTTTACATTCAAATGATTGAAGTTCGTCTCTGACATTGAAATTTTCATTGTCATTTACGTT
>CAJYBF010000260.1 GCA_913064935.1 uncultured Mollicutes bacterium | reverse complement strand
TCCGAGGAAAAACAAGAGTAAGCAATTTAGCAAACAAAAAAATGAAAGCTGATTTAACAAATGCCGCACGATCAGCTGTTATTAATGACCCCGAATTACGTATTTATTATAAACGTAAAAGCGAACAAGGAAAAGCACATGGAACAGCAATGAATGCCGTTAAATTTAAAATTATAACACGTGCTTTGGCTGTAATAAACAGAAAAAAACCCTTTGTGAAATTAAGAATGGCTGGGTAAAAAAACCTGGATAAATTACATCTTTGGTGTTTTATAACAAAACATAAATATATGTTTTTATGAAGATAGTAATATATTAGATTCTGCATCGGTAGCTTTATATAACATTAGATCAAAAATCAAAAATACTAAAGCACAAATAGAAGCAAAACTTCAATCTATAATAAGCAAAGACTCTAGTATGTTAAATGATATTATCATTACTAAAAGAAATGATAGATTTGTTGTTCCTGTTAAAGTGGAGAACAAAAATAAGTTTAAGGGGATTATTCAAGATTACTCTTCATCTGGTGAGACTATATTTATTGAACCCCAAGCTGTTGTTGAACTGAGCAATAAGATTCAAATGCTTAGAAATGAAGAAGCAAGAGAAATCGAAAAAATCCTGATAGAGTTATCAGAAGAGATTAAAATATATATTCAAGAGTTAAAAACTAACCTACACATATTAGTAGATATTGATTTTACTTTCGCTAAAGCAAAATATGCTAAAACTAATAATTGTACAAAACCTATAGTAGGAAATGAAATTGATTTAATGCAAGCAAGACATCCGTTATTACCAATGGATGAGGTAATAGCTAATGACATTCACTTTAACAATTACAGAGTTATTATTATAACTGGACCTAATACCGGTGGTAAGACTGTAGCTTTAAAAACTTTAGGCTTACTATCTATCATGGCACAGTGTGGAATGTTGATTCCGGTGAAGGCAGGATCTAAAGTACTATTATTTGATAATATCTTCGCAGACATAGGAGATGAACAAAGCATTGAACAAAGTTTATCTACATTTTCCAGTCATATGAAGAACATAATCCGTATTACAGAAAAGTTAACTACTGATTCATTAGTTTTACTAGATGAATTAGGTTCTGGTACAGATCCTAAAGAAGGTGCTTCATTAGCGATTTCATTACTAGAATATATTAAAGTTCGTGGATCTTTTATAATGGCAACTACACACTATCCTGAGTTAAAAGCATATGCATATAATAACGCTGATGTAGTAAACGCCTCAACGAAGTTTGATATAGATACACTTTCACCTACATATAAGCTTTCAATTGGTATTCCGGGAAGATCTAATGCTTTTGAGATAAGTAGAAGATTAGGACTTAATGCTAAAATCATTGATACTGCTAAAGATAATATGGATTTTAATAACACTGAAATAAGTACTCTAATTAATAAATTAGAAGACCAATCAAGATTCTTAGAAGATAAAATCGCTCAAAGCGAAGAAGAATCTAATCAACTAAGACAATCTAGACTACAATTTGATGAAAAACTTATAGTATTTGAAAGTAAGAACCTTCAACTTCGTAATATTGCTGAAGAGGAAGCAAAGAAAGTCATCTATACAGCGAAATTAGAAGCACAAAAAATTATAGATGAACTACTTAAATACCAAGATGGAGTGAAACTACATAAATTGGTAGAACAGAAGTCAGCACTTAATAGATTAGGTGAACAATTTGTTAAAACTACGAAAGTAGTTAAGCAAACTCACAAATTGGCTCAAGGTGATAAGGTAAGAGTTTTATCCTTTGGACAATCAGCGACAATTACAAAATTACTACCAAAGAGTAATTACGAAGTTAAAATGGGCATACTAACAACTACAATCCACAAAAGTGATTTAGAATTTATTGAAAAGAAACCTTTGAAGAAGAAATCGCAGCCTATAGTTACTTATTCTGGTAAACGAAGTGTATCACTTGAGTTAGATTTACGTGGATTTAGATTTGAAGATGCAATGATTGAAGTAAGTAAATATATTGACAATTTAATAGTTAATAAAATGAAACAAGCAAGCATCATTCATGGACACGGAACTAATGCTTTAAAATTCGGTGTTCAAGAGTATTTAAAGGGAAATAAGTATATAAAGCACTACCGTTATGGAAAAGGCGGAGAAGGCGGATCAGGTGTCACTGTAATAGAATTAAATTAATTTAAATGTATAATCGTTGTGCTAATATTTAAAGCAATGTATAATAAATTATAATTCTTAAATGGAGGAAAAAAATGTTAATTAAAGTGAATAATGAAAATTTCAAAACTGAGGTATCAAAAGGTGTATGTCTTGTAGATTTTTATGCAGATTGGTGTGGTCCTTGTAAAATGCTTGATAAAAACACCTTTCACAATAAAGATGTGGCAGACTATGTAAACAAAAACTATTATGCTGTAAAATTCAATGCTGAAGGTAATGAAACTATTAATTTTAAAGGGAAAACATATACAAATCCAAACTTCGATCCTAATAAAAAAGGAAGAAATAGTTCACATGAATTGTCCCAATATTTCGGAATAAGAGCGTATCCAACTTTAATATAT
>CAJYBF010000259.1 GCA_913064935.1 uncultured Mollicutes bacterium | reverse complement strand
TTTATTTTATTAAAGCTTTTTTTTGTAATTCGCATTACCTACATGGTTCTTAATGTTGAGAGGGGTTGTATAAAGCGTAACGAATAGGAGCAGCCATGTGACTGTAATCATTATGAAGTGTACGCTCACCAGCTAATCCTTCTCGATTGTCCCATTGATAGTTAACTAAAGCTGCTATAACATTTTTGCATTTAGAGTCAACAATTAGACGACCATTATCAATTATACTACCAACATAACCAATACCATCTAGAATAGACTTCTTGGCATTGATAGTACTAATATCATAATTCTGTGCAAAGTCAAAACGAGTTTGTTGCGCCGCAGAGTCAATGTATGTAAAGTCAACTTCATACTCGTCTATCAGAGTACCAATCTTACCTGCGTAATCAGCAGTAGTTCTACCATTTTCTAAATACTCGTCAACTACATAGAATTTTTCTCCATCTGTTAATATTACACAGAATGCAGTAGGATCTCTAAATCCTAAATCCAGACCCGATATGACGTCGTAGACGTCAATTTGGTCTTGGTCAATATTTGTAACCATTGTTTTAACATCGAAGTTCCAAACTTGGCCTTGTAGACTAACGAAGTTACATTCATATTCTTGTTCAAACTCAGCCTTTGACATAGAACGGCGAGCTTCTTCAATATCTTTAATATCTACTCTAGGATTATCATGCCAAGTAGAGCGAATTGAAACCCAAGAATCAAATTCGTCATTATAACCACGTTTCCAGAACTCATAAAAATAGTTCTTACCACGAGGAGTAGAAATAAATATAGCTTTAGAATTTACCTTATCTAGTGTAGGGCGTAGTTGAATATTGAAAACATCTACACCTCTACTATCTAGTGCAGCTTCATCAAAAATAATCAAATCATATGATCGTCCAACTACTGAGTCAGCCTGGGATACGGAACCCATACGAATAGTAGAACCATTCTTTAGTTCCATTATCTTATCTTTAGCGTTGGATTTAGTTAGTTCGATTTCAAAGCGATTTAATAGACCGCGTTGTAAGTCCCAAGAGATTTGAGACAGGGCGTAGTTTGGCGCGATAATTAAAACCGCAGAGCCTGGCACTAGTGTTACTAGTTGGCCAATTATGTTTGATATAAGAGATTTACCAGTTCGGCGGGATAACGCCGCTGTGATGAAACGATGATTAGGATCATTTATAGCATTTATGAAAGCTGTCTGTGGAGTATTAGGTTCCATATCCATCAGCTTCATATAATTAAGTATTGGAAGCTTTAAAAAGCTTTGTTCTCCAAAATCTACTATATGATCCGTTACTATAGAAGGATTACTTACTTCCATGATCCATCAACTTTGATAATAAAGAACCATAGTTTTCACCATAGTTATTTTGTTGTATTGCAACCTTAGGGCCACTAGTTACTTTCTCATATTCTGTCATAGCTTTCATTTCATCCATGCGTATCTTATGCATCATCATTAGTAGATCTGCAATGTCCTTTGTAGAGCCAATTTCAGACTCTTCCATTTCCTGTAGTTTTTGTTTAATTACTTCTTCAAATTGAGTAACTAAAGTATTTCTATTAAGATACCCTTGACTCATATAAATAGTATCTAGGAATCGTTTTGTTTCTTTCTTGTTTAGTTGTTCTACTACTACTTCTCTAGAGACACCTAATGCTTTATAGGTTTCGTCAATAGAGTTAGTTAATAGATAACATTCACAAACCTCAAGTGCTTCTGGACTAAGCTTCCATTTTTCATCCAGAGTTGTTATTTCACCGCTCATATTTATCCTTTTGGTGCAGCTTTAAAATAAGCCTTTAATTTCTCATTAATCTCAGCACGTGTTTGTCCATCTACATTGCTACCAATAATAGTAGAAATTTCTTGCTGTGCTTGTGCTGTATCTCTACCATGCTCTTGCAATTTACTCGCAAGAAATACACGAAGTAAACCAAACTCAGTGGCATTTGGTATTTCATTAGGTAACTTCATCAATTACCTCCGAAGAAAGAATATAGTAATTTGCATCTGCTTCAATCAATGCAAGCGTTACATCATTACAGGTAATACGAATAGTATACATATTTGGATTAGGTGTAAGATTTTCAGCAGGTTGCCCTGTAATATCTTCCCAACTTAATATTCCATCAGTAGGGATACCACCAATTAGGACAGGTGGGTAATCATCTTCAATCTTAGGGTGGTTACTAACTGGATCATCACCGACAATACCTGCCACCCATTCTGTTATAACTTCTGCTTTATTCATTTAGTAATTCTCCAATTCTGAGTATTCGCCATTTGTTCCGCGTGAGTAGATTGCGAAATTATCTATACGTTGTGTGCCTGTATAGGCTCCAATGCCATGCTTAGTAAGTGTTTTTAATCCTGATGCAGATGCATAATTTATTTTAACCGCACCATCAAAAAATGCTGTAATATTTTCATCTTCGGCTATGACAGTGATTAAATAATCAGTACTCTGAGCTATTGTAACAGTGGTAGAAGCTCGGCTTGTATCTGAACCCGCTACACGTTCATAAATATTGAATGAAGTAGAGCCTTGTGCTTTTACAAACCAATAATTATCACTATCTTGATAGCGAATC
>CAJYBF010000258.1 GCA_913064935.1 uncultured Mollicutes bacterium | reverse complement strand
GCCGTTGAGTGAAGATGACCTGCTTATGAATATAATTTCATTTAATTTGGGTATTGAACTTGGTCAAATTACGGCTTTGGCCATTATGTTAATTCTTATTAAAGGTTTTCGTAAAAGTCAGTCATTTATTAGCTTTAGTAAAATAGCAAATAGTTTATTAATTATTGCCGGCGGCTATTTATTCTTAATGCAAATGAATGGCTATGAACACGTTGAGAATGCTGATGAGTTTGTGAATATCTCAGATCAAAGACAGGTTGTAGATAAAACAACTAATACGGCTCGCACCAATTGGAAGGATGAAATTTCTATATTAATTCCTGCTAGGGGAGAGCTAGAGTACAAGCTGCTTCTAACAAAAGGATCAATATTTAAGTTTCATTGGGAAACAAGTGGTGAAGAACTGTTTTATGACTTTCATGGTGAGCCAACAGGCGATACAACTGGATCATTCACAAGCTTTAAGAAAAATACCGAAGCAAAATTTAGTGGGTCTCTAGCGGCTTCCTTCGATGGTACACATGGTTGGTACTGGAAAAATAACACTAACTCTGTTATTAATGTCGTTTTGAAAGTTGATGGTAAGTATCAGCGACTCGATACTGATACAAAAATAGAGCTGAATAATAAAGATAGTAATTTAAATAAACATGATTCGATTGATTAATTTTAGGAGATAAATACTTTGAGATCCAAACTATTCATATTGGTCATTTTTTTAAGCCTTTTTAGCGTAATAACCTTAATAGCTTGTAGTAGTGTTGCTCACAATGAAGAAGTTGAGCACTCTCACTCTCATAATTAGTTGTAACAAATCGTGCTTGCATTATATGTGAGTATTATTCTTATTATTAATAATTGAACCATAACTACTAGCTCCTAGAACTTTTCTTTGTAAAAATTGGTTAGGTTCAAATGGTAATTTACCTATTATAAGTGTGTTAATGAGCTCATTAGGTAAATCAATACCTGTAAAAAAAGAAATATTGCCAATTAAAATTGTTTTATGTCCAGTTGCTTCAAGTTTTTTATACTCCTCTTGAAGAAATCGCATTGATTTATCTTGTGTAGAATACAAAATTGTATACCCCTGTTGAATCAACTTCTCTTTTTTTACTAGTTCGTCATAAAGCAGCTCACAATTTTCAAATGAAGTCATTAAAATTAAGGTCGTAAGAAAAAGTTAAAAAAAACAATCAAGTTTTAGAAAAACTAGTTGAAAAAAAGAAAGTAAAATTAAAAGATTAAAATGTAATAAACCTTTCAATGGTTTAGGAAAAGCACTAAACTTGATTCCAGAATCTTATAGAGTAGATGACAAAGTATTTGAAATGACTGATAGTAATGAAAATTACAGAATCAGATGGGAAGGTTCTTTAACTGAAGGTGAAGCGGTTGTGTTAACAGCTTCTGATAAAAATATGATGAATGAAGATATTCAACATATGAAACACCTAATGGCTTTCAAAGCTGAAACTACTCTTGGTACTCCAAGTGCTACAGAAAGAGTAAATGAAACTTCTACATTCAGAGATATTATGAACCTTACGAGTTCTATACTTGAAGGTAAAGAAGATGGTGACAGAAAGCCAATCAATGAAACTGCTTTTGCTGGTGGTGCTGGAATGGGATTCTCTAACGAATCTAATATGGAGGGTGGAGAACCACTTAAAGAAATGGAAATCGAAGAAAATGATATAACTGAAACTGAAGATGTAACTGAAGGTGAAGATGTAACTGAAGGTGAAGATGTAACTGAATCTAAAGGTACTGCCCCAGATGTTGCCGCTGATGGCGATAACACTAAAATTGGTGCGACTGCTGATGGTGACCCAAGAGGTGCTGGACATGACAAACATGTTATGGAAACAGAAGACGTAACTGAAGGTGATGATTTAAATGAACTAGAAGACGTAACTGAAGGTGACGAAGAAACTGAAGATGTAATGGAAGGATTTGAAAGTCCATCGGTATTTACAATTACTGAAGGTGAAGCAACTGAATCAATGTCAGCTGGTACTGATTTAGGAACTGATATCGGAAAGACTGCTGCTGGTGACCCAAGAGGTGCTGGACATGACGACCATATTATGGAAGAAGACGGTGTTGAGGTAACTGAAGGTGAAGATGTAACTGAATCTGAAGAATTAACTGAATCGGAAATAAACGAAATGAGATTAGCAGAAGGTGTTGTAAGTGATGAAGGTTCATTCAAAACAGAACTTGAAAGACTTGTTGCTAAAGGTGGTAAAAGACAAAAGGGAACAATTGATGACCTTATCAACTTAGCCGCTAAAAATAAATTCAAAGGATATTTAACTATGAAAGCTGGATACATTATGTGGAAACCAGCTGCTGGTAAATTTGCTAAATTTATGGGTAGATTAGGTGCTGGAACAGGAAGTCAAACATCTGGAGCATAATCCAAACAAAAATATAATTCATTATAAAAAAAGCCGCTATTAAGTGGCTTTTTTTTGTGCTAAGAATTCATCAAACTCTATATCCAATTCTTTTGTTGATTTGAATTCCTTTATTGAAGCTACGTCTTCCTCAGAAGGAATCACAATCGATAAAGTGAAAAATTGGTATACCACTACACAAAGTCC
>CAJYBF010000257.1 GCA_913064935.1 uncultured Mollicutes bacterium | reverse complement strand
TAAAGTCTATTTTAAAATGTATATTTTAGCCTTTTTTCTTGTAAAGTAGTTCCATCAACTAATTCGAATGCTAAAGGAGATTCTGTTGTAACCTTAAATCTCATTGAATATGTTGCATCTGCACCGCTATAAGTATCAAATACAACTACATAAAACATATCTACTCCATTAACTAAGATTGTTGCATTTGGAAATATTTCAGGAAGCAATACTGTAGCTAAAGCTTCTTCAATAGCATCTTCCCAGCTATCAAATTCTTGATCATTCCATTTTCCACTACGAAGATCAAAGTTATTATAATAAGAACCTGCTCCATAATAGAAATCTGCAGTTCCATAACTATCTATATAGCTTTCACCAAAAGTAGCTTCTACATAATCAACTATAAATTGAAAATCGGAACTACCCATGGTATAAGTTTCAGTTGGATCAAATACCCAACCTTCTCCATTATGAATAAATTGATTTGTAACTGCAACAATAGCATCGTATTCCGCCCAATCAGAACCATCATAATGATATTCCTTAGCATAAGTATTAGTGCTACCAGAATAATACTTATAAACGATAACTTTTATGTCACCAGATTGAGCATAAGGAAACTTAATCTTTAAGAAAGCTGGTAAATATTCTGATGGAGGAGCTGAACTAGAAAAATTGTTATATGCACCTGGATCACCCATGCTATCATAATCGTCATCACTTAACACATAAACACCTTCAATAGGAGACCATTCGGTTCCATCAAAGCTGTAATAATCAGTAAAAGATGCTACCCTTCCCGTATAATAATCATACATAATTGCTACCATTTCATCTGCTTCGGCGTCTGTATACTTTGTTAATAACCAATCTGGCAGCTAATCCTCCGGCTCATCATAACTTGAAAAATTATGATAACCTCCTGGACCAGGGCCCATTGCCTCATAATCAGCATCTACTAGTTCGTAAGCTGTTGCACTTCCAAAATTATCTAAGTAGTCTAAACCACCAATATAATTATTATAGGTAACAGTTGCCACTGATCCATCTTTTAAAAGACCATAAGCCTCTTCAATAACATAAGGCACATAATCTTCAGCTGTGAAATACATATTAAATGCTTCCATATCTTCAATGTTTTCAGCATTTGTTGTATCATCAGTGGTTACTGCATCTTTAATAGCATAGCCTGAGGCTGTAGCGTAATCATCAGTAGTGAAAGTAAAAGAAACTTCCGCATTTACTGGATCTACGGTTTCATCAATTTCGTCGTAGATATCTTCCATTGGATCGCAAGCGTTGAACACGACCAATGATAATAATATAAATATTGATAATATCTTTTTCATAATTTAATCGTTTTTCTTAATTAAAATCTAAGTTTTAAACCTACTGACCAAGAACGTCCCCAACCATAATATACTCTTGCAGATTGCCATTGATGATCACCACCGTCAGTTGCATCAGAAATATATTCAGTATCAAATAGGTTGTTTACATTCATAAACAAGGTTGCTTTTAAATCAGAAACCTCAAAGTTGTAACTTAAGTTCACATCTACTAAACTGTATGAAGGCAATTCCCATGAATCTGCGTTACTTTCACCAGCAGCAGGAGCAGAACCTCTATCTAAAGGATCAAAGTCAGCAAATAAGTTTGTATAGTAGTTGTAATCAGCTCCAAGTCTTAATCCTTTTAGGAATTCATAATTAACACCAAGAGCAGCAGTAGTTTGCGCGGCATCACCAACACGAATGTCTTTAACATAAAGATCAACAGTTGCTATTTCAACTTGATTTTCGTCAAAAACTCCAACATCTAACACATCATTTTGCCATCTCCAATCTCCTAATGATAAGAAACCGGTTACTTCTAATGAACTTATTGGTTTTGCAATAAAGTCCATTTCAACACCCATGTGAACAGCATCAACACCTAAGATGTTAGCAATATAATATTCACCAGGCACTTGTGAAGGGAACGAACGTGTGAAAGTTTTATCACCCCATTTTGTATAATAACCGTTAATGTTAGCAGATATAATACTTGATGTGTAACCGTAGCCTAATTCAAAACTAAATACTTTTTCGTTTTCAGCTTTATCGTTAACTAAGTTGATATAATTTAAGAAAACAGCATCAAAATATGGTTGACGTTCGAAATATACAGTAATAAAGAATACATTATGATTATCAGTTACGTTGTAGTTTGCACCACCTTTAATCATATACCCAAAGAAACTTTGCCAATCTGAATCCTGATCTTTCATTGCTTCATCAAATTTTGTTTGGCCAAGATCATTAACATATTGCTGTTCTAATGCAGTACTTGCATTAATTTGATTGATTAAATCATCAGTAAAATAATTGAAATAGTCAACGCGCTTGTATGATTTGTCAGAAACTGATAGTGATACAAATGAAGACAATTTGTCTAATTTATATTCAACCTGACCAAATAATCCTGCCCATGCAACAAGACCATCATTGTAATATGCAATTTTATCACCTTCTTTGGTTATCTTAGTAGTATTATTGTAGTCAGAATCATCCATAGATCGGAAGAGCACACGTCTGAACTCCAGTCACGTGGCCTTATCTCGTATGCAGTCTTCTGCTTGAAAAAAAAAAA
>CAJYBF010000256.1 GCA_913064935.1 uncultured Mollicutes bacterium | reverse complement strand
ACCCATTTTATTTAAAATACTACCTTCAAAAGAAGAGATAACGCTGGCGGTTGTAGATTTATGGATAGAGTCTGCGCGAAAAGCCATCAACGAGAAAGGAAAATTTTGTGTGGCCTTATCGGGTGGTTCTACACCGAAGCTTTTGTATGAAATGTTGGCCCAAAAAAGATATGCAGATCAAATTTTAGAATGGCATGAAGAAGATCTTGATTAAAATATATAATAGACAACATTTAACTCTACAAGAATTAAATGAGTTTATAGATTGTATTTTAACTGGAAGAAAGCCAGAAGTAACAGTATATGACGGAACTAAGACTACTGAAATTGCTTATAAGTGTAAAGAAGCTTTTGAAACTAATGAGTTAATCAGATTGTAATCCCCCCCCTACTTTTATATATAGACTATTTATTTTTTATAGAATTTCTCAATCTCTTGAGAAATTCTTTTTCTTTAAGCTCATTTATAAAATCCTGTTACAATTTGCAAGGAATTTTACTTTTATTAGAGAATATATAAAATAATCTTGAGATGGAAAGAAGGTATTAAGATTGCATAATAAAAGTTTTACCTTAGAAAAGAAATATTTTGTAAATATAAATGAATATGATAAGGATAAAATAATTGATACCTTTCGATTAGCCCATACAACGGAGTTACCAGTTATTCGAGGTAATAAGATTGTTGGGGTTTTGAGTTTGTTTGATTTTAATTTATGTTATATCCTATCCCCACGGATATTAAAACGTGTTAAATATAGGAAAATTTATATAAATTAAGAATAAATCTAAAGTTAGATGTACCCTCGTCACTGTCTTGACTTACCATAGATAACACGTACAAACCTAACAATATCATTGGTAAGAATGTTACTGCAACTCCCATAAAGATAACGAATATAAGAACAACTGTTATCTCCGCACCGACCATTTGACCTAATGATAATCGATTAAGTCCTATAGTACCACCTCTTCCACGCCAAATTTTAAAAAACTCCATAATTGTTTTGTTTTAATGATTGAATACAAATATAAGGTAAATCCTGGACTATTCCTAATTATTTAGCAATTATTTTAATAATCACCACTTAAATACTCAATTATCTGTGGTTCATTAATAGTCATTTCATTAACAACTATTTCCTCAGTATGGGTTATTGTATTACGTGCCATTTCCTCAGCCTCTTCTTGATTATATGCTGATAACACTAAACAATTCCCAACTGGGTTCATACCCTTAAATTCAACTCTATAAACTTTTAAACCTTTTTTCATATCTTAATATTTTTTGAATTCATCCAAGTCAAAACACTGTAATTTCCCATCAACAGTCCATCCAACCTCATTTCTACATGACCTAGCAAACAACCTTTGTGGGATAGTAAGCTTCTTACCACCGAACTTAATTGGTGTAACAAACTCTTGCTCTATCAGATTGTTAGAGATAGTGGTTTCAACCATCTGCTCTTTGGATTCTTCACTAGCGTTGGTGTAGATATCAATTTCCATTTGATTATAATTGATACCACTCTCACGCATGTTTAGTTTAATCACCTTAGTCTTATCAGCATTGGCATATACATGACGTGTAAGACCCTCATCAAAATAAGTATAGGCTTCGCCCTTGTGCATGATAATCATGCTCTTAGCGTCCTCTAGAGAAATCTTATTATCTAGTACATCTATTACGTTGATTATCTTTGACATAATATCTTATTTTAATCGTTTCAATACCTTTGTGAATAACTTAGAAAAACGCTTACGTTCAGCAATTATTTCCTCGGCCTCGTCTTTATCAAACATTGACCTTGTGGTCTCTTCATCCATCATTAAGTCATCATTACTGCGTTCACAATGAGTAATAACTCTAGTTAAGTCTTGCTTTTCAACCTTATTCAATCTCCCAAGCATTGGGGTTGATTTAGGTTGAGACAGTACTTTTCTAAATCGATTATATGCCACTGATAACAAAGAATTTTTAATGTCTTGCATCATTGAACATTCAGATAGATTTGACCGACTAAAGAACTGCTTAGGGTTCTCCATATCATGCATATAGTTGATGTGTGCATTGGTTAATCCATTATCCTCTATGAAAGCCGTAGCCAATTTAGAAACCTTATTATTTTGTGTTCCAGTATGGTAAACGAAGCAGTCAATGAATTCAGAAAATGTCTTATCATCAACATCTTTGAAGTACTCAAAAAGGTTCTCTTGTAGTTCTATTGATTCGTCTATTGATTGTTTTGACATGATGTTTTGTTTTGATGATTGAATACAAATATAAGAATAATATATGGTTATTCCTAATTATTAGTCACTTATCTTGTAATTGAATAAACAACTTCGTCATCTTCTGAAACACCTTCATGTTCCAACAATTCAGCATCATCTATAAAACCACCCAAATCACTATAATTTATTAGGTTTTCTGGAATTGTGATATAAAGTGCTTCCATACCCTTAGGCATGTTGTAAATACCATCATAAACAAAATTTGAATGGAATGGTCTAGCGAATACTAATAACACATTATTGCCACCAAAATTCTCAATAAGTGTTTTAGATAGTTGGATTGTAAGAGAAAGGAATACATTCACATCTGGCGTATTCGTCACAGCATTAACACTT
>CAJYBF010000255.1 GCA_913064935.1 uncultured Mollicutes bacterium | reverse complement strand
AAAGGAAAATTCAATTACTCTGCTTTGTTCTTTAGTTGGATATGGTGCTTTGTAAAAGGATTACCTAGACAAGCATTTTTTATTGTTGTGGTATCATTGTTAACATGTGGTTTTGGACTGATTGTGATGTCAGTATATTTGGGTGCAAACGCGACACATCTATACTATAGAGAATCTAAAGGTGAGGATTTTTGGTTCTAATTTACCCTAAGTAAAAGGAAACCTATGGACTTACTAGTACCACTATATGCGCCAACTGGAAGAAAACACTTCCAGTTTTTTTATAGGAGCGATTCTTTGTTCCCTCATCATTAAGAAACATGATCATTAGGTATAGACAACAACCTCTTTGCATCACACTTTAAATATAAGGAACAGGCAATAACTCTACTAGCTGTTGTTCATAGAATGAATAAGTAGTTATCAATATTATGAAGAGAGAATTATCAGGAACACTGTAATTTTAGGTCACTATGGAAGAGTCATAATCTCTATTTAAGTTTAAGCAATTGACATATACAGTTAGACTGTATATAATAAGTGTACAGTTAAACTGTATATTGACTATTGAGGAGCAAAAATTATGAACTTAAATAAATACCTTCCTTTAACGGAAACTACATTTTACGTATTGTTAGCACTGCTAGAGCCCGGACACGGATATGTGGTAATGACTAAAGTGGAAGAACTTAGTAAGGGCAGTGTTAGAATTGCAGCAGGAACTATATATGGAATCATTGAGAATCTCCTTACACTTAAAATGATTAAATCTGTCCCCTCTACAGATAAAAGGAGAAAAATTTACCAAACTACATCAGATGGTTTGGAAGTGATGGCTCTAGAGATAGATAGATTAACTAAATTGACTGCATTAGCAGTTAAGATGAAGGAGGCAATCAAATGAAGAAATTGAAAGTTTTCGTTGATATGGATAAAGAAGAGATGTTTCTTAATGAAATGGCTATGAAAGGTTATCAGCTTACAAGATATCCACACATGGGTTCATATGTATTTGAACAAAAAGAAAATAAGAAACTTAACTATAGAGTTGATTACCAATTGTTTACCAAGAAATCAGACTTTGATAACTATATTACATTATTTGAAGATGCAGGTTGGAAACATGTGTTTGGGACTACTTATACTGGGAGTCAATACTTTCTCCCACTAGATCAAGGTCAAACTAAAGATATATACTCAGACTCAGAATCGAAAGCTAAGCGACATGATAGGTTGAGTAAAGGTTATATTAAAAGAATGTCCTTATTACCTATGTACTCAATTGTGCTACTAATGAGTGCAGATTATAATCTATTAAACTTATTTACTTTTAATAAACCGGTAATCGATGATCAAGGAGTCATTTTGGTTGGAACTCTTTTGACACAAATGCTATTATTAATCATAAAGATCAGTCCCTTAGTACTGATTATATTAATGTTATTTGTAAATGGAAGAAGATCATATAAGGCAAAGATGATATATAAAAAATCTATCAAAAATGAAAGTAGGCTATAATAATGACTGGAAATAGTAGAGCTAGTATAAAAGTTGGGGCACAAGTAAATGTTGTTCAAAAACAGAATCAAAGAAGTGGGGAACTTACAGAAGGAACTGTAAAAAGGATTTTGACAAACTCCAGCAATCACCCACATGGTATCAAGGTTATGTTGGAAAGTGGAATTGTTGGAAGAGTAAAAGAAGTATTGAAATAATCACTTGTGAATTACAAAAGGGTACACTCAAGTGCCCCACAGAATTCAATTGAGTAATACTCGCACTGTTAACCGTGCTAACTGGAAGATAACTCTTCCATTTTTTTTGCATGACAACTGCTCATAGAAAACTTTATTTAAATACATAGATACTTTAAGCTCAATAAGCCAATAATATATATTGAGGTGGTTACATGAACCTATTATTAAAAGTACTTAATGAAATTAAGAATTTTTTTAGAAATAATATACTTGTTGTAAATACGAGTCTTCATCAGCTCAACCCGTGTGACCGGTTGGATTGGCGGCAAAGACCAAGAGAGCAAAAGAAATGTAGCCAGAATCAACAGAACAAGAGAAAAGATATTTTTGTGCATAGCTACTCCTAAAAAACCGATGCCCCAACTGCAAGAGTGCATTTCTCTGTCGCAACGATTTTCAGAATCCCTGCAAGGGTCTGATTGATATCATCGGCTGTATTAAAATATCCCGGGCTGAGACGCACGGTGCCTTCCGGGAGGGTTCCGATACTGCCATGAGCTTCCGGAGCACAGTGTAAACCGACACGACAACAGATACCATATTCGCGGTCCAAGCGGAAGCCCAGCATTGACGGATCGATATTTTTAACATTGAAAGAAAGGGCACCGCCATGCCGCGAAGTTCCGAGAGGCCCATAGAGGGAAACATCGTTCAGTGTGCTTAAGCCATCGATCAACTGCTTGAGAAGATCCTGTTCGTGGGCACGAATACGGTCAAGGCCAACGGCCTCGAGAAATTCCAGACCCGCCTTGAGGCCAGCCAGGCCGATGGTATTCAAAGTGCCGCTCTCAAGGCGCTCGGGCATCTCGGCTGGTTGTGTTGCAGACTGGGAGAAGTTGCCGGTCCCGCCATAGAGCAGGGGCCGCAACTCAAGGCCC
>CAJYBF010000254.1 GCA_913064935.1 uncultured Mollicutes bacterium | reverse complement strand
CTGAAAGGGGCGGGCGGTCCCATTCCCTTTTCTCATCGATGACCCTGAACCCCTTGAGGGAAAAGAACCTTCTGTGTTTCCCCAACGCCTTTTTAAGCAGGAGCTCGAAGGATGCTTCGGCTGATTCATATAGGAAACCTTTGTTCTCCAGATCCTTTATCTGCTCGAGAACCGCGGCGATGGCCGGATCCTTGTCGTCCAATTCCACCCCGAACTCTTGTGCCTTGAAGCTAACTTTGCTTCTATTAATGCATCTATAATATTAATATCCTCAGTTATATCTATATTTGGGACATCTTTGAACCCAACTTCAATTTCATCTGCAGACAATTGTTTTACGTCTCCACTAAATAAAGCACTAGATATTCTCACTGCATCATTGTAAGCTTGCTCACTGTGAACAAGAGTTGTAACTTCTTTTCCAAGAGCTTTTTGAGCATTTCTTAGATGCGGATTGTCATTTACGTCTTGTTCTAACTGCTCTATTTCTTCTTTCGTTAAGAAAGTAAATCGTTTTAAGTAAGTTACAACATCATTGTCTGGAGTATTAATCCAAAACTGATAAAATTCATAAGGTGATGTTCTCTTAGGATCTAACCAAACGGCACCACCTGCGGTTTTACCAAATTTCGTACCATCACTTTTAGTTATTAATGGCCAATTCAATCCGTACGCTTTCGCTTCATGTCCAATTTGTTTTCTTATTAATTCTAATCCAGCCGTTATGTTACCCCATTGCTCAGTCCCACCAACTTGCACTGTACAGTTATCAGATTTATATAAATGAGCAAAATCTAATGCTTGCATAACTTGGTAAGTAAACTCAGTATAAGATATTCCCTTATCTAATCTAGATTTCACTGACTCTTTAGCTAACATAGTATTAATATTAAAATATTTACCAATATCTCTTAAGAAAGTAATAACATCAAATTTCTTTGTCCAATCATAGTTATTTACCATTTTCGCATCTATTAGCTTTAATATTTGTTTACTAAGCCCTTTAACGTTCTCATCTATTTGACTAGCATTAAGTAAATTTCTCTCGTCACTTTTTCCAGAAGGATCTCCAATCATCCCTGTAGCTCCACCAACTAATATAATTGGGTTATGCCCGGCTAATTGTAATCTTCTACAGTTAATTAATCCAAACAAGTGTCCAACATGCATACTATCGGCTGTTGGATCAATTCCTAAGTAAAACGTAATTTTTTGATTGTTTAATACTTCTTTTATTTCTGGATCCGATACCTGTGCTATGCTGTTTCTCCATTCTAATTCTTCATATAATTTCATAATAAACCTCCCGTTTTTTTTAAATAAAAAACTCGCCCCAATCTAAGGGCGAGTATTAATCGCGGTACCACCTTAGTTCATAATTTTCATTATGCACTTAAAGATCCTTTATAGCAGGAAATACTGTTAACTCCTAAGTGTATTTCATCAACTGTTAACCTTAGTTCTCACCAACCACTAAGTCTCTTAATTTAACAATACTGATTACTCTTCTTATTCACCGTTTATTTAGTTGTTCCTCTTTCAATTACACCATAAGGTACTAGGACCTTCATTTCCTTAACATTATCATCTTCCATCATCACTGTCAACATCTCCATTGCTACTTTTCCAATTTCGTAAGTTGGAGAATCAATTGTTGACAATTGTGGTCGAGATAATAGAGCAGTTCTTGTATTTTGGAATCCGTATACCTCAAGATCATTAGGTATATCATCACCTCTATCAATAGCAACATTCATAATTGAAACAGCTATTGAATCTCTAACAGCAATAACACCATCTATCTTATTATTATCTAAACACTCATTAATAACAGAATTGTTAGTTTCAGGCTTTCCTGAGGTTTTTAATATTTTTGATTTTAAACCCGCTTCATTGATCGCAGCAAGATATCCTTTTTGCTTTTCGTTATTCATTGAATAACTTCTTGAAGTTGACACGAATAAAATATTTTTTCTACCTTTATCAATCAAGTTCTTAGTAATAGTGTATGCAGCTTCTTCATAATCAATATTAACACTAGCAATATCTGCATCTCTTACTACAGTACTAACTACAACGATAGGTATGTTCATATCTTTAATATGTTCAATGTCTTTTTTTGCTAACAAGTCATTTAGATAAAGTACTCCATCAACTTGAGAAGCAATTACATCAGACCATACTTCTTTTGCATTACGATTCTCATCTTCTGCTGGAAAAACCATTATTTGATAGCCATAAGTATTAGCTAAATTACAAATACCATTAATAGCTTCTGCGACGCTTCCTCTTGAAAAGTCTGGTACTACCATACCAATAAATGTAGACTTTCTAGATGCTAACCCTCGAGCTATAGCGTTTGGTTGATAGTTTAACTCTTTAGTAACAGCTAAGACTCTCTTCCTTGTTTCTTCTTTTACCTTCTCAGGTTAATTACAAACCCTTGAGACATTTGCAAGCGATACTGTCGCTTTATCTGCTACGCGATAACTAGTTGTTTTATTTTGCTTCATAGTATCCCTCCGCTCCTCCATTATATCAAGCAGTCGTTCTCTTATCTATATGTGTTAGTTATTTCTTTCCTTATTAATGTCGCCCTCACCCCTTAATCTTAATAGATCCTCTTCCTTCTCTATACTGA
>CAJYBF010000253.1 GCA_913064935.1 uncultured Mollicutes bacterium | reverse complement strand
AAGAAGTTAAATAAATGAAAAGTGTAAGTGCAGCGGGTGGAAGTGGAGGGCACCTTTACCCAGGACTTGCTTTAGCGGAACATCTAAAGAACAATATGGATTGTCACATTACTTTGATCAAATCAAATAAAGAGATTGAGAATATGATAGTAAATAATTCTGTTTACATTGATGAAATAATAAATCTTGATGTCATAGGACTACATCGAAAATTAATCTACAAAAATATATTAACTTTTTATAAGTTGTTATTTTCGTTTTTGAAATCAAAGAAAGTATTAAGGAAAATAAGTCCCGATGCGGTTATTGGTATGGGAGGGTATGTTAGTTTTCCGGTCTTAATATCGGCATCGAAATACAGAACATTCATACATGAACAAAACGTAATACCTGGGTTGGTAAATAGAATACTAAGTAAGTTTGTTGATTATGTATTGGTGTCATTCGAGGAATCTAAGGAAAACTTCAAGCGAGATGCCTTTTTAACAAAAAATCCGAGGGTATTAGAACTAAGTCCAACTAAATCTTTTTCAAATAGAATACTCATTGTAGGAGGATCACAAGGATCTAAAGTCATAAATGATGCTGTGATAGAACAATATAATAAACTTAAAAATCGTGATATTACTTTAGTCACTGGACCTAGGTACTATGCGGATGTTATCAAAGAAATAAGTGATACTAATAGTTTTAAGATTGTTAGTTATTTGAATAATTTTATAGAAGAGTTAACTCACTCGAAATTAATCGTTTGCAGAGCTGGTGCTACAACGATATCAGAAATAATTGAATTAGAAAAACCTTCTATTTTGATTCCTAGTTCATACGTAGTCAATGATCACCAGACGTATAATGCAAAAGTTTTGTCAAAGAACAAAGCGGGTATTCTATTAGAAGAGAGTAAAATAGGAACTCTTAGCGAACTTATCAGTGAACTAACTGTGAAAGATGAAGAGAGTATGAAAAAAAATTTAACCAAGATAAAGAATAGAGATTACTTAGATATAGTAACAATAATTAAAGAGGGGATTGAATTCGAGGATGAACATAAGTGAGATTGTCGAAAAATATTACTTAGGTGTATTAAGAGAAGATGTCTGCTTCAAAGATGTCACGACTTTAAAAGTGGCAGGTAAAATTAAGTACTATTATCAACCAAGTAGTTTTGGTAACCTGAAAAAATTTCTTAGATTAGCCAATGATATAGACATTTTTGTGATTGGTAATGGTTCTAACATCCTGGCTAGTGATGATGATTATGATGGTGTAGTTATTAATTTAAATAAGATACCTTCTTCAATTAACCGAATAGAGGAGTTCTTTTACGTGACTGCAAATTCGCATGCGCCCTCTGTGTCTAACTATGCAGTTAACAAGGGATTCAGTGGGTTGGAGTTTTTAGCAACTATCCCAGCACAAGTTGGTGGAGCAGTCTATATGAATGCTGGTGCTTATAAAGGGGAAATAAGTGATGTATTTTATATGTGCGAGTGCCTTACTTTTGACGGAGACACAGTTTATCTTTCAAAAGAAGAGATGATGTTTGACTATAGAGAATCAGTTCTTCAGCAAAAGCAGTTAATAGTCATAAATGTTGTGTTCAGACTTAAAAAAGGAAAAACTCGTGTAATGAAGAAGAAAATTAAGAAAAGAAAAAAAAGAAATAAAAAGGAAAAACCACTTGAAAACTATAATGCTGGAAGTGTATTTAAGAATACTGAGAAATACTCAGCATGGGAATTAATAGAACAAGCTGGATTAAGAGGATATAGTGTCAATAATGCGAAAATATCCGAAAAACACGCAAATTTCATTATAAATTGTGGTAATACTACGGCAAAAGATGTTAAGATATTAATAGATTACATTATTGAGAAAGTTTTTGAAAAACACAAGATTCATTTGAAAGTAGAATGGGTGTTAGTTAACTGGAGTGATTAGATGAGAGTCGAAGCGAAAATAACTATAATTATATTGTCTTTCTTCGCTGCGTTTGTTGTTGTAACCTTAGCTGTTGTTCTGACAAGTGGATACAAATATAACGAGCTGGAAATTAATGATATTGGGGTATTTGAAGAGATATTAAGAGATGATTTGCTATTTGATGAAAAGTTATTTCTCTTAACTCCGAAATTTGTAGTTAACAGTAAATTATCAAAGCTTGGATATATAGTTGATTATTCTGTACAAAGAAAATTTCCAAATATATTAACAATAAATGTGGATCTAGATGAAGTGGTATGGTGTTCAAACGAACTATTAATTTATGACGATTACTCTGTTGAAAAATCAACAGCATTACTAAGTCAATGTAATGACATACCAAAAGTAGTTAATTTACCTAATGGACAAGTTAACTTGTATGAGTTAGTTGAATCGTTTTCACAAAGCGACAACTTAGTAAGTCAATTAGTATCAGAAATTATATTCATTGACGATGAGACACTAAGTCTTATCATGTCCGATGGAATTACTGTTTATCTCACAATAAAAGAAGATAGAACAATTAGCGATTATTTGAACAACTATTTTAACTCTTAAGCGCATTACAATATCATCGATTTAATGTTGAAGTAGCAGTTATATTTTGTTATTTATTAGTTTAGTATGGATAAGGAAAAAAAGACTTTTGGAAAAGATAATT
>CAJYBF010000252.1 GCA_913064935.1 uncultured Mollicutes bacterium | reverse complement strand
AAGAGCAAGAATAGCAAAAGAGAAATATGCTGACTACGAAGTATTTGCAGGTATGTTTATTCCGTATGATGAAGCAGTAAATATTATCAAAGGTGCTTGTAAAGAACTATCTTTAAGATTAGGTGTTAGAGCAGAAGATTTGGCAATAGCGTTTAAATCTCGTAACTGGCATAACTTAAAAGATGCTACTATTGATAGTTGGTTTGGGTTAGAGAGACATTTAAGAAGTCTTAACAATCCAGAACACGAATGGCACAAATTATACAACACCAATTCAAGAGCAAAGAATGTTGTTGAGTTAAGAAAAGAGATTGCTTATTTATCATCGCAAGAACAATTTGGTAAGATTGCAATGACAAAAGCAAAAAATAGAGGTGAGAGATTAGAAATTATAGACTTCTATTCTATGGGAGATATAGACTTAAATAAATATCTAGGCGATGAATAATGAAAGGTATAGTTAAATATCTTAGATACGGTTTCGATCAAGATAACAATATAGAACTAACTCTATTGATAAATCACAAATCATCATTGCGTGAAATCAATCAGTTAGAAAAAGATATTGAATACGATTTAAACCTATCTAAGTTGAAGTCTAAGCGTTCTTTAAGACAGAACAGATATATGTGGGCGTTGTTGGGTGAGATAGCATTAAAGATGAATTATGATAATGATTCAATGGGTATTTATATTCAGTTGTTAGAACAGTATAGTTTCAAGTATGATGTTAAATCTTGTTTAGTTGGCGATAAAGGAATACTACAAAAGTCTTATAGGGCAATTAAATTAATTCAAAATGCAACTTTATATAAAGAAGATGGTGAAGCAATAGAATTCGAATTTTATAAATGTTTTATAGGTAGTTCTAAATTTAGCAAAGAAGAAATGATCGTACTCATAGATGGAGTTTTGTCTTTAGCTGTTAAGTGTGGAATTGATACTGAATATTGGACTAATGTGTTATGTTAAATAATATCAAGAAACTTAACAAGAAACCTAAACAGACTAAGAAACAACGTGAAGCACTATATCAAGAGTGCCTTAGAGATATGCCAAGTTGCATGATGTGTGGTAGTCATTACTGGAATCAAATCCACCACATAATTTATACCCCTGTTAAGATTACTGAGAAAGGTAAACTGATAGTGTTGTGTAAAGACTGTCACGATTTAGTACACACGAATGAAAAGAAGTATCGCCCTATCTTATTGGAGATAGTGAGAAAATTTTATAAGGAGGAATTATGACTAGCAAGAAAGTTAAATACGATGAATTAGTGGAAATGAGAGAGTTAAGTAAAAGTATAATTATTGACAAAAAAACTTTAAGAGATAACGATGATAAAGTACGAGAATTGGAAAAAGAAGTTAAAAAAATAAAGTCCGAATCAAAAGAAATAAATGTTAAATATAAAAATTCATATGGTGGTCAAATCAATTTACTTGATAAATTTGGAATACTAACTTATGTAAAAGGTAAAGAAGATTATTATGAATGCCGATTTGAATATCTAGATGGAGACACTGCTAAAATATATTTTTATGATAATCACAACCATTGGAAAAGAGAAAGAGAAATTTCGATAGTAGAATTACAAACTAAAGGTTTCCTAACTGATTTAGATACAGATGGTAATATATTGGGGTATATAGTTGACGATATAGTGGATGTTAATTCTATAATAAATATGTATATGACTTTCTTTAAGAAAGAAGCAAGACGCTCTATAATAGATAGAGATTACTATCAAGAAAGCATACAAAAATTAAATGTTAAACTTACTGAAATAGAAAATCGTTTAAAGGGGTTTTCCGAAGTAAGTGATAACGAATTTAAAAGAATGTATAATACTACTCATTTTGGAATAACAGAAATTAAGGTTGAAGAAATATTAAAAAATTTACCTAGAGTTGTAGAAATATACAAGGAGAAAACAGATGAACGTTAGCGGAAAATATGCAATGATATTCCACAACGAACACAACGGAGTTACATACTATTCATTATCGGATTCAACTAAACAACAAGATGGAACTTATGCAAATCAAAATTATGGTGCAAGATTCACAAAAGGCACAACGCCACCTACCGACAAAAGTAAGATTACATTCAAGGGTTTCACATCAAACAGGAAAGCTGAAAATGGAAAAGTCTACACCACTATTCAAGTTATGGAGTGGGAGTATTCAGAACAGGAACAAACGCAATATAAAAGTAGTTTAGATCAAGAACGCAAAGACATTAAAAAAGAAACTGACGATTTCTTTGATGGATTGAATATGACTAACACGCTAAAAGTAAACAACCTCGCCATACTGTATTGGAAAATGATTTACACAACGGATCAAGGAGTTAAATACGATTATCTCATAGATGGCGTACAAGGTGAAACGTATTACGGTATAGTGGATACGGGAGAGTTAGCTGTTTAATATTTATGTACTAATAGATTGGATGTGTTATGATGTTTAGGAAATTGTTAGAGACTAATGGATATACTATTGAGGTGAAAAATACAGGTTTATCAAGTCAAGCAGAACAAGTTATGAGCATTGGCATATGTCCTAATGGAATATGTATCGGTGAATATATGGTTATTGCTTATTATCAAGATGTAAAAGATTATCAAATCGAACAAGCGTGTATGCAATACTGT
>CAJYBF010000251.1 GCA_913064935.1 uncultured Mollicutes bacterium | reverse complement strand
TTACATTTAATTTGTGTGTTTGATTTACACATTCTTTTAATGAAGTTAATAAGCTGTTTTTACTTAGATTGTATTACGTTATTTCATTACTAAAACAATCTATTTCTTTTAGCGAAGTATTTCTATTAACATTTAAACTTTATAGAGAATTTACTCCACAATATAAGTTTTCTAAAACAGTATTTTTACTAACATCTAAATTGTTAAGCTTGTTCTCTTAAAAATCTAAAAGTTCCAATGCAGTGTTGGCGCTTACATCTATATTTGCTAATTGATTTATCCAAGTAGATATTGACGTTAATAAACTGCTGTTTTTTATATTTATTGAAGTTATTTTATTATTATAACAATCTACTTCTTTTAATAGAGTGTTGTTACAAACATCTAAACTTGTAAGGTAATTTATACCCAATTTTAAAGTTTCTAATGCTTTCTTGTCAGAGGAATTAAAAAAACTCAAGTTTGATAACCAAATTGATTATGAAAATTCAGATTCATATAGAAGAATGGCTATTGAATATTATAAAGAAATAATAGATAATGAGATTGGTGAAGACAGGGATTTAGTTAACGTTAAACATTTTAAAATAATTAATAATACTATAAGTCTTTTCATAATGTCCTTTTAATTATAGTTATATATAAAAATGTTGGTTACTATATTATAAAATATATTAAATAATAGAAAGTATTATAAACTACATAATATAATACTAACGGAGTCTCTCCCCGTGGATTTACATAATCAGATCAAAGACTGTATATCGCTATGCCAAATTAATACCAATAAAATATAATACTTTGTTACTTACACATGAACGACCGTTGGCCGTCGATGTGGGAAACATGGTGACACGAACCGAACGAGCCGTCAAGCCCTATGAATCTTAAAGACTCTAACTATATGCTACTGTGAACCACATTAAACCGCCATATAATTACAATATGCTCTGGATTTACCAAAGCATATTAGAATTACCAGAGTTTTACTTCAACTTTCTCTTTATTATTAGTCTTACTTTGCTTAAAATCATCAAATACCCACCAATCAGCCATTTTTGGGTCAGCTTTTACTCTAAATTTGATCTTAGTTATAGCAGTTACAGTACATTTCTGCACTTCATCGAATTTAACATCTGTGATAACAGCAGTATGAGTAAAATAACCCAACCCATCTTTCTTTTTGAGCACTGTAAAAGTCAATGGTTTGCCTTTCTCGTCAGTAACAAACTGATTCTCCATTCTACGCACTATATGTGCCCTCTCTGACGCCTTCTCCTTAAAGGCCCAATCAGGTCTAGTAAAAGACGCCTTACTTTGTTTCCTTTTACCACCACAAACGTGTATTGTGCCAGCATTAGTTTTCACTATTAAACTCCTTTTGTGGTAATTTGTAATTAATGTCCAAGCCATCTTTACAGACAACTCTAAGAACACCTGTGAATATATAATTAATTCCACCATGAGTTTTGCATAACTTTATGGCTATGTCAATTTGTCTTCCATCAATTGGCCCACACCCTGCTATAAACAATGCAGCTAACATAATTAATTCAGGCATTTTAGTCACATTAAACCCTCCCAATGTATAAGAAACACACATCACAATGTATCTCAGTGCCATTATGATTCATATCACCTCTGACCCAGTGGTGTTCACAGTCTCTACGGCGTGCTATTTGAATCAACCGCCGTTCGGCTGCTTGAATAATACCATACGCCTCTTCAGTCATTTCATCCAGTTTATTCTGGGCTATTTTACTGTAATCATCCATATTATTTACCTCTTTGAACTAAGTATATAATGCCCAATACAGCAGCTATACCTAAATTAAACGCTCCCCACATACTATTATCAGCAATAGTAGCCAGAGCTATACTGGCTAATAAATTAAATATTATGTGAAACTGATCGTTATTCATAAGGACTTTACTCCAATGGTGAAAGGAATATCAAAGTGCGGCATTTAGTACACTGTGCAGTATGTTCTCTTATGTTCCATTTATGATCACAGTCTAACCTGCTTTTGGTTATAGTTATTTGGCACTTTATTAAACCCGCCTCATTATGTAATCGTAGTATTCTATGATTAAGCTCTAAGGTAGCCAACCCATCTAATTCTTCTTACTTCTTCCTACTTGTACTCCATTAACATTAAATTTCACTGCAATTTAACATACATAGACTATACTAACTCTCAAAGTGATGCAAATCAACTAGTTAGCGAATAGATTGGAACAAGTCCAGACCATAGGCCAAACCATTAATATATTGTCGCAATTACTACTAAGTACATTATTTTATTTATATCCCCATATAGAATATTATTATATTTATGTGTTGCTACCAATGCAGGCAGTGCCAATAATACACAAGGCAAGCCCCAAGGCAACAGCGGGCCAAACCATACCAGCGCAAGCCCTCAACCGTCAAGCCCTATAACCTATAGGCTACTGCTAGGTTTAATATATGGGCTTTGGCTTTGGTACAGAGCTGTTATGAGTATATTTGATGTTACCCTATACCCTGACAAGGCTTTAGAAGTTTAAGAGCTTACAGAGGCTTAGAGTATAGAGTTTAGAATGAGTCTAAAGTGGAACAATGGACAAGAAAATACCCGTTAAATGATAAAAGGTAAAAGGTATATGTTAAGCTTTGTTTATGTTT
>CAJYBF010000250.1 GCA_913064935.1 uncultured Mollicutes bacterium | reverse complement strand
CAGTTGGATTGTGGAGTGATTTAAATACTAATGGTAGTTTTGAGTCTAAGGAAATTTTTGCTGCTTTATGATGCAATACACTACAACCGTGCTTAGTTATTTCTTCTAATTGAATATGAGTAATACTGTCCATAAGCTCTGCTTCTGGCACTATTTTGGGATCAGCAGTTAAAATGCCTTCTACATCAGAGATAATCTCAATTATATCAGCGCTATATAACTTTCCTAATATAACAGCTGATATATCTGATCCCCCTCTACCTAAAGTAGTAATTATCCCTTCTGCAGTTACTCCTTGAAATCCTGGAACAACTAAACAATCGTATTCCTTAAATAACTCATGATAATTAAGTTTTAAATCTATGATTTGTGCATTGTTATAATCAGAATTTGTAATAATTCCTATTTCATCAGCCGAACATGAATAACTCGAAATTTCTAAACTAGAAAGAACACTACAAAAAACTATACTTGAGATAGTTTCACCACACGTTAAAAGTCTATCTTGTTCTTTAGGTGAAATATCACCAGACAGCATCGATTTTAGACTATCTGTTGAGTATGGATCTCCCATTCTTCCCATTGCTGAGACTACTACGATAATCTTTTTGTCCTCTTTTAATTTTTCTTTTACATATTCCCCAGCTTTTAACATATCCTCGTATGTTTTAATAGTATTTCCACCAAACTTAATTACTTCGATCATTTAAAATCCCTTTAATCTTTCTAGCAATAAGCTTTCCTGCACTTTCGGGTGTGAATTTACCTGGTAATCCGCCACCAACAAAAGTTTTTATTAAGTTTTTAGCTTTCGATACGTCAACCCCGTATGGATACGAAGCTAATTCTAAGTAAATACATCCACTTGTTCTTTTTAGTGTTTCTAACGAATAAATATTCGTTGGTACAGTATTAACAATCACATCAAAGTTAAGTTCATCTATATTATTTAGCGATTTTATTACATTAAGTCCTTGGATCTTTGATGTTATAAGATCACTTTCTGAATTAGAATAAATTGATACTTCAGTACCATATTCTTTTATACTATTAGCTAATGTTTGACCTAATTTACCAAAGCCTGATATTAAAATCTTCATATCTATAAGAGACTTTGTTGTATTTGATATTATTAAGCAAATCGCTCCTTCAGTTGTATATTTCGCATTGATTATTTCTACATCTTCAGTAAGGTACTCAATAAACTCACAGTTATAATTAGTTAAACTTTCATTTAGTTTCGGTACGAAAACGGTTCTAGGGTTAAATTCATTAATTATATCTTTAAAAAGCATTTCTGTGTTCTTTACATACCCATTATTATCTATTCCTTGAATAGGTATAATAATTACTCCACCTTTTTCCTTTGGAGTTGCCAATTCATCTATAGTTTCTAATCGATAACTATGTTTTAATTCATCAATTAGGTACTTAATTCTAGAATCCTTATTGTCTATTATGTAAATCATCTTATCACATTCAATGGATTAATCCATCGCTCCTTCATTTCTTATTCTATGCCACCTCTTTCAAGTTGTTAAGTTAAGAAATCATCTAATGTTTCAATTTGGTAATTTTTTTTAATTGTTCCTATTATTTCAGGTAATGCTAGACAAGTATTTTCAGTCGGATGCATTAATATAATTGCCCCTGGATGCAATTTTCGCTTCACTCTATCTACTATTACGTCTTTACTAGGTTTTTGCCAATCTATCGTATCTACAGACCACATAATTGTCTCAAGATTTAGTTTCTTAGCCGAGTTAAGTACTAAATCGTTATACGAACCACTAGGGGGTCCAAAGTAGCTTATTTCCTCAAATATGATTCCTGAGAGGATATTATTCGTTCTTGAAAGTTCTAAACTTACTTCATTGGTTGTTAGATTAGACATATCTGGATGTGAATATGAATGATTTCCTATAACATGACCTCTTGCGTATACTTCAAAAACTAGTTCTTTATTATTATCAGCAAATTTACCTTCAAAAAAGAAATTTGCTTTTGTATCGTAACTATCTAATATATCTAGCATTCGAATAACGAACTCTTCTCCCCATGCAACATTGATAATTAAAGTGATGCTATCACTTTCTTCGTTGCCTCGGTATATTGGAGAACAGGTAAGATCATAAATATTGATTTCTTGCTCAATCAACTTGTAGATAATCTTAGATTCATCAAAAACGTCCATATTCGACTGACTTTTCTCAATGTCTACAATTTTTCCGTTAATTCCAGGCACCTTATACCAAACTTTATCGCATCTTGCATCTATAGGTATAACATCATTACTTTCAGCGTAATATAATATATCATTATAAAGAGAGTCTCCTGAAATGAAGAGTGCATCTGTATTTTGAATGATTGATGCAGATAAGATGAATATTATACTTATTAAAACTATATAAAGTTCTTCTTTCATAGTAATTTTCCTTCCCAACTGATACATTTTACTCCAAAACATATTCAAATATTAATAATTTCAGCAAAGATTCAAACACTATAAAAAGATAATGAATCATGATAAATTTATTCCGAGTTGATACTATCAAAAATTACCCAATTAAAAAGAACGCAACAATAAAACTAAACTACAAGAATCGAGGCATCACATAAAAAGAAGACATAAACAAATATAACGATAATCATTTCGCTCATGATATATCAGGAATTCATAAAAAGCGAACCCAAAATAA
>CAJYBF010000249.1 GCA_913064935.1 uncultured Mollicutes bacterium | reverse complement strand
TTATAAAGATAATACTTAGAATAAGCGAAACTTTACTAAAGGTACTGAAATAAATGGGGGAAGTTTTCCTTTATATGTTTATGTCAAAACTGACTCACGCGTACTTGATTATGATAATTATCTATCAGCAACAATATTACTTGACGAATTAAACCAAAGTGAGAGTGTTGCAAAGGTCAATAGTGGATATGAAATGATGTCTTTAGGATATAAGCAAATATCTGGAGCAATTGATTATGTTGATAATGAGATTATCCAAAACTCTATATACCAGAATATGAATCAAAGCAGTGGAATGCCGATCAGTGAGTTAATTAATATTAAGGATAATGTCTTTAGGTTTATAGTATTTCCAGTTGATTTGACTAATGATACAGTTAACGAAATTGAATCCATTGTTGAAAGAAATAACCAACTTGGTTTTGAGGCACACCTAACTGGCGTTCAAACAGTAATGAAAGATTTGAATGATGTAATAATTGGGAGCCAAGTAACAACTGTAGTTATAGCCTTAATAGGTGTGTTTGCTTTATTGCTTATTAGTTTACGATTGTTTAAACTAGCTATTATTTCGACCATACCGATATTGATAACTGTTGTTACTTTATTTGCATTTTTATCTATTGGCGGAATTTCTTTAAATATTATTACCGCAACAATGTTTAGTATCACTATCGGAGTTGGGATTGATTATGCAGTCCACTTCTCGTCAGTTTTTAAGGAATTAAGAAAAGAAAAAGGAACAACTGAGGCGCTGAATGAAACATACAAATATTGTGCAAGACCAATTCTTACAAATGCCCTAGGATTGTCTATCGGATTTAGTATAATGATATTTAGTCCGTTACAGATTCATCTGTATTTGTCACTACTTATGTGGGTTTCAATGTTAATGAGTGTTATCTTATCACTTAGTTTACTTCCTTCATTGATTAGAGTTGCTTATAAGGATAAAAGTTAAGAGAAGTAATTAATTAAAGTAGAACATTTTGTTCTACTTTTATTTCATTCTTTTATTATTGGAGAAAACATTATCCAATTTAATGTTATTTTGATATAATTACTACTAGTATTAAATCTAAGTAATGAGGATATAACAATGATTGAATTATTATACTTACTAGTCGCCCTGGTGGCAACTACTATAGGAGCTATTGTAGGACTTGGAGGCGGTGTTATCATTAAGCCGATTCTAGATATGATTGGGTACCATGATATATCAACAATAGGTCTTTTAACAACCATAACAGTTCTTACTATGGCCTTTGTATCTACTATTAGGCATTTAAAAAATAAAAGCAAGTTAAGTTTCAAAGTGCTTTATATAGCAGCAGGTTCTATTATTGGTGGAATTCTAGGAAATATAGGATTCAACTTAATGGTAGCTGAAACTAAAGGTGAAACAGTACAATTGACGCAGTCAGTGATTTTCATTGTGATGATCTCACTTGTACTCGTATTTCTAAAGTTTAAATCGAAAATTAAAACTCATCATATTGAAAGTAAGCTGATTACGATATTAGCCGGTATAATTTTAGGAAGTATTGCATCATTTCTAGGAATCGGTGGAGGAGCATTCAACGTAGTAGTGCTGATGATTTTGTTTTCATTTAATGCTAAGCAAGCAGCAATGAACTCCTTGATGATTAAATTGTTTTCACAACTAGCAAAAGTTATCATGATTTCTGTTTCTACAGGATTTGCCTCTTATGACTTAACAATGCTTAGGGTTATGATACCAGCTGGTATTTTGGGCGGTATTATTGGGATAAGCATTCAAAGAAGAATTAAACATAGAACAGTAGATTTAGTTTTTAAAATCGTGTTGTATTTCATTATAATAATTAACACATACAATTCAATTCTAATTTTGCTGTAAGGACCAACAAGATATAAGGATGTTATAGGTTATAAAACAAGAGTTAAGAGTATGATCTACTAAAAGTTCTCAAGGATTTATAAAAACTTAAAAGCCAATATTATGGCTTTTTGGATTTGATTGTATTATAAAGTATGTAAACTTGTGGCACGGTGAATAATGATAAAAGAAAGAAGTAGTGATTTTATGAAGAAGTCGTTAGTTATATTAGTTGCCTTATTCGTTCTATCATTGGCAGCTTGTACACAAGTTAAGGATGAACTTATAATTGCTTTGGAAACTGAGGAAAATATTGAGGAGCCAGAAGTAAAATGTGAAATTGGAGAAGTTAGGGACGGAGATGTTTGCATTCAACGTTTTAAAGTTATAGATAGAGGTGAAATCTGCAAAGATGGTATTTGTTTGCCTGAATTGAGGATTGCCAATTGGAATGACTTTATTGGGATATCCGATGGTTACAAAAGTGATAACCATAATGTAGTGATTACAGAGTATGATGCTTTTGAGTATCATGATTTGCAAAGAGATAGCGTACTACGAGATGTAGATATTGATGCAGCTTACATAGGGACTGGTTCTAGCGATAAATACATTGACTTGATACCATTAATCAATGAAAAGTACGATTATGATTCATTTAGAGATTCATTTGTGCCTGAATTTTTTGATGATTGCATAGTAAATGACAAACTATATTGCGTACCTATGTATGGTATAAACTCCAGAATCATTTTTGACATTCAAATGGCAGCCGAAGTATGGAGTGAGGAAACGGGATTTCCAGTTGAAGGTGATGATTATGAGGAAAGTGTTTCGAACTGGGTAAGTGAGAATAAATT
>CAJYBF010000248.1 GCA_913064935.1 uncultured Mollicutes bacterium | reverse complement strand
AATATGAAAACAAATTAAAATGGGATAAAGGGTAATTAATATGAAAATGAACTTGGAAAATAAAAAGTTAATTAAACCTAATATATCAAATGAGAAACCAAGCCATTTGTGTTCTAAAAAAAAAGATGAAACTTTTTCGAATGAAATCGAGTCATCTTTTTAAGTCCAGTAAATATGACTAGGAACGTCTCTCTCTCCTAGTCAGCTATTATCATATCAACAATATCCAAAACTATTTGACTTAGATTTGGATCTCTCTCAATTTTCTTTTGCATGCCACACACACTCTCTACATAAAAACACTACAACCGAAATATATTTTTTAATTAAATAACTGTCTTAAATGGTTCATATATAGTATTAACCAACACTTGTTTAAATTCTAAGTCACTTAGTTTTCTTTTCCCTATGGCAAGATCTTCTGCTCCAATTACTTGATGAATTCTGTCTCTTTTAGTCTCTAAGTCCCTGATAGTATCAACAACTGATTCAGGACTTAATGCTGTCGATGCTAGTGCTTCATTATCTCCTAACATTGCAGTGTTTACAATATGTGGCATAACATCTCCCACAAAAATATCGAATTTCTCAAACTCAATATTCAAAGCTCCAACAATGCCTGTAGTAAAGTGCTTAGTAGCACCATATACAGTAAATAGCGGAATCCCACTTATACCACTAGCACTCGAAGTTACGATAATTGCAGCTCCAGAGGTTGTTTTTAAGTAAGGTAATCCGGCATTAATCTGTACTAAAAGACCAAAAGCATTAACGTCTATAATCTTTTTATATAGTGCAAGTGATCCTTTTTCATATTCCCCAAAATATAATATACCAGCATTAGCTAACATTAAATCTAATCTTCCGTCGGTTATTTCCATGAAAGATGCCATTGCAAGATTTACACTTTCTTCACGAGTGATATCGCAGACTTGAGCGAAAATAACCTTTAAGAGAAAGACTTATATGAAACAGTTCAGCTCCCAGTATTTAAAGTTTATGATGAGATTATTTTAAAAGGAATTGAGTCAAGGGAGTTTAGGAATGATATAGAACCTCGATTATTAGTGGAAAACTTCTTTAGTTTAACTTTAGGTCATTTATTTGCATGGGGTTATTCTAAGGGTCGTTACAGTTTATCTGACAATTATGAAACTTTAATATCATTACTGTTAGCAGGATTACTGAACAAATAAAAACAAGATGCTTTGTTCTAATAGTCAGGTACTGTAGTAGGGCGATGAATTTGGATGATTTACAAACAATTGTATAGTTGCTATTGAAAAATCAATTCCATAAGTGACTAAATTTGTAAGGAATGCGGAAGTTCTATAAAAAAGATTAATGACTCATAAATAGAGAATTCGTCGTTGTGTATAGAGCATATGAGAATTACTTTAGCTAACTTATTAAAAATCAGATAGATATAAGGTGAGTCTTTATGAGTGCCCTTAATAAGAAATGCTCTAAGTTATTGTATTTTGTATAGTTTAAGTGTCTTTAGATACACTATGATTTCATTATTGAATAAACAAACAATTATGATATTAATTTAATTATCCTGCAAACTCGCAAGAGATTCAAAAAAAGGAAGGCCAGATTACTGCTTCCGTTTTTATTTTGGCCATAAAATTAACATAATGATAGTAAAAACAACAGTGTCTTAATCTTGATATTTGAGTATTGTTCTATAGTTATTCAATAGATTGTGTATCAACGGACAAATAGTATAAACCAATCAACATGTAGTCAATCTATACTTCTTTCACATTCATCAAACGTGCTTACCACTTTCCTTTAGGGATATGATAACTACAAATAGAAATACATTCCCAAGAGAAATATCATTGTATCAAACTTAATTTAACTGGCATTACTCCGTTGCGTCCGGATTAAATACAATTTCTTTGATGTCATCGATGAATGAAGTACTTACCCAGTACACATCCATTGTGGTCGAATTGTAATGTCGCATGAAAAACAGATATGCACCATCAGGAGATAGTACCGCACGACCTTGGTTTGCTTGATCGTCATTGATTTGTGCACCGCTACTATTCAAGTTGACTGGTTCAGTCCATCCGCCATTACCGTCTTCGAAACTTATATAGAGATGTGCCCTACCACTTCTACCATTGCGATCAGAACCAAAAATTAGATAAGAGCCATCTGATGCAATGCATGGACTAAAGTCCCAGCTATTAGAATTCACTACTTGCCCAACGTTCTCAGCTTCCATCGTTCCATCGTTTGAGCTGGTTATACGCCATAAGTCTAGGCCGGCGCTGCCTTCTCTTGAGGATTCGAAGTAAACAGTACCATCTTCCATTTCCAGATCCGATGCTTCACTGGCGTCAGAGTTGATGGGAATAGGAAGTAGCTCTAGCTCCCCCCAACCATCAGAAGTAATCTCTACCTTAAACAATTGGCTGCTATTCCTTACATTCGTACTGACATAAAGACTGTTGCCATCTGCCGATATACTACCTAACTCAATATTCTCATTAATCGCAAATGACGCTTCCACAGGTTCCGACCATACACCATCTAGGCGTTCAGTATAAAAGATTGTACTTACATAATCAGGCATATACAACTGAAAATAAGAAGATTTACCATCTGGTGAAAATGCTATTTTACTTTCCAGACGATCGGTCATTGATATGATGCCTGGTGCAAATATTTCAGCTATCTCTCCAGGCGGCGTTTGATCAAAATAGTCCGG
>CAJYBF010000247.1 GCA_913064935.1 uncultured Mollicutes bacterium | reverse complement strand
CCTTTTCTATAGCACTATATAAAGTTGTTAAACTATATAAAGACAAAACTCACAAGTTAATTTGTGTGTTTTAGTTAGTGTCAAACGTATTACTTTAGAAATTCGATGTACTCAGTAACTTCTGTAATTAAAGAGTCTACAGTGTCAGTGTTTCTTACTAGGAGGTTGTTGGATTCTTTAACACTAAACAACATGTTAATAATTTTCATAGTTTCTAATGGACCATTAAACATTGTTTCCCAGTCTCCACCAGCTGTACAAATTAGAGTCGACTTACTGATTTTTAGCACTTCTTCTTTTCTACGGAATTTTTTGCTGTAATAAGTTTGGAATCTTGTTATAACATCAAGCAATTTACTTGAGATACTTGCAAAATATAACGGGCTTGCAACTATTAGTTTATCTGACGACTCTAGTAAATCGTAAATTCTACTCATGTCGTCATGTTGACTACATCCTTCATTATCATCACAATACTTGCAATCATTACAAGGTAATACTTTTAAGTCATATGCATTAAGTATTACGAATTTTTCATCAATACCTGTAACTATTTTCTTTATAAGCTTTCCAGTATAACCTGATGCATTTGGAGAACCATTCAATATGAGAATCACTTGAATATCCTACTATAAGGAAATGGTAATTCAATATCTACCTTCAATTCAGTAGATGCGGATTGAGCGAACATTGGGTCTTTCAGTAACTTTCTACCGAATTGGATAATGTCTGCTCTATTTTCATTTAGAATATTCTCAGCCATTGCTACATCATTGATTAAACCAACTGCACTCACTGGAATGTTAACAACTTGTTTTATCTTTGCAGAAAGTTCAACCTGGTAACCAGGATACAATTTATACTCAGTGGGAACTAATCCACCGCTAGAAACATCGATCAAATCTACACCAAGCATCTCCAACTGCTCAGCGATTTTAAGGTGATCTTCAATGTGCAATCCGCCTTTAGCGTATTCATCTGCAGAAACCCTCACAAATATTAATCCATTATAGCTAGACTTCACTTCTTGAATAATCTCTTTCAGTAATCTAAATCTCTTACTAAATGATCCACCGTATTCATCAGTTCTTACATTAGTTAGAGGAGATAAGAATTGATTAATAAGATAACCATGTGCTCCATGAATTTCAACGGCATCGAATCCAGCTTTGTCTGCCCTAACTGCAGCATCCTTAAAAGCCTCAATAATTATTTTTATCTCATTAAGAGTTAATTCTTTTGGTGTGTTATAGTTATCATTAAATTTGATACTAGAAGGCGCAACCTGAACTAAATCGTTATGAGCTTTTCTCCCAGCATGTGCTAATTGAACACATGAAAGTGTATTATTGTTTTTTAAGTATGAAGTAATTTTGCTTAGTCCCTCAATATGACCCTCAGACCAAATTCCTAAATCTTCTAAAGTAATTCTCCCATCAGGAAGGACACTAGTGGCTTCTAAAATGATTATTCCTACTCCTAGATCACTCCTGATTCCATAATGTACTAAATGAAAATCTTGAATATGTCCTTCCACCGCATGACAAGTAATCATTGGTGGCATACAAATTCTATTTTTTACAGTTTTGTTCCTTATCTTAATTTCAGTTAATAACATACTTCCTCCTATCAGATTTCCTTGATAACACAGGCTATTAATTTTACAAACTTAGTTGAAGCTTCTTTTGCAGTCTTAACGACGTTGTCATGTGAATGTTTCATAGCTTGAATTCCCGTAGCCATGTTCGTCACACAACTTATTCCTAATGTATCAATTCCTAAGTAATTACTAACAATGGTTTCAGGTACAGTACTCATACCTACAGTGTCAGCTCCAAATCCTGATATCATTTTAATTTCAGCTCTTGTTTCGTAGTATGGACCTTGGAACCCTGCATATACTCCTTGTTCTAGAATAATATTATGTTTTTTTGCAACTTCCTTTGTCGTTTCTATCAAGTACTTCTTATAGGGCTCCGTCATATCTGGGAATCGAGGACCAAATCGATCATCGTTTATCCCATACAGTGGGTTTGTTCCCATAAGATTTATAAAATCATCAATAATCATGAGCGTTCCTGGCTTATAATTCTTATTAATTCCACCACAAGCGTTAGTAACTATCATCTTTTCGATTTCTAGTAATTTCATCACAAAAACAGGATATGTTACTTCCTTCATAGAGTATCCTTCATAAAAATGAAATCTACCAGACAATGCCATTATTTCTACATTGTTAATACTACCAAATATTAGTTTACCAGAGTGGCCTTTAACTGTGGAAACAGGAAAATGAGGAATATCCTCATAATTAATCTCGCATGATTTTTCTATATGACTAACTAAATCCCCTAGTCCTGATCCTAAAATTATGGAAATTTTAGGCTTACTCGTAATTCTGCTCTTAATGTAGTTTACAGATTCTAAAACCTTATCGTACATGATATATCCTCCATTAATTTATTATCGTCTTTGTTAGTATTATACTACAAATTTAGCAAATTATGGGGGAATCATATCAAAGAAAATGCGACTAATTAAAGTCGCGTTTTCTTATACTGGTCTTTCCTTATACTGAATCTGATATAGATTATGGTACATTCCTTTATTCTTAAGTAATTCTTGATGAGAACCACTTTCTACAGTCTCACCTTTATGAAGTACAACAATCTTATCAACATGCTGAATTGTAGATAATCTATGAGCTACAATTAGCATTGTTCCGATACTCATCATTTTT
>CAJYBF010000246.1 GCA_913064935.1 uncultured Mollicutes bacterium | reverse complement strand
TCCTTAATAACCAGTCTCGAATAGAGCTGTAAGGGGGAATGAAATAGTCTACGATGTTATCAATACATTTTAACAAAAATAAAAAATAAGGTATAAAAAATACCTTAACTATATTATACGAGGGGGAATATGAATGAAAATCAAAATACTAACTATCCTACTTATCATCTTGTTAGCAAGTTGTACAAGTAAGGACCCTATAATTAAAGATCCAACCGAACCGATTGTAGAAGATCCTATAAAAGTAGTGCCGGAATCCCCAGAGGATCCTGTATTAACAATAGAGTTTCTCCAGGATTTAACTCTTGTAGATATAAGTGACGATTATGACCTACAAGCAACATCGCTTAGAACTTATAGAAACTCACTTAATGAAGGTGTAAGTTATGTAAATATTGAAGAGTTTATTGCTTTTCAAAACGGAGGAATAGAAGTCTTAACAATTGTTAAGACCGATAAGTTAGCATTATCTTATGAAGTTGAGGTGCAAGAAGACTTTGTTGATTACTTAGGAGAGTATTACACGTATGAGATGATAATCGATGGACATGAAAACAGTATTTACTTCAATGATATCGATATGATTGAAAGTCTTGGAGTTTCTCCTGAAACCGATTACTCACAAGGACTAGAGATTGTTGATTTTACATTTAATGAAGTAGATTTTTCAAGAACAATCGATTTCGATGATTACGAAATGGACATAGTCGTATTTAATAACAACTACTTTATTCCATTCTATTTAGCTAATTTCTTAATTAGCGGAGATTTCTTACTTTGTGAAACTGATACAGAGCTAATTATGTTCGATCAAATGACTGATAAGGATATATTAGATAAAGAGTTTGAAAACAGAACACATAAACAAGTAGATAAACTAGCTACTGAAACTTATAATTATCTAGCTCTTTACTTCGACTACTCATATGGTTTATTAGAGTTTAAAGAGATTGATGATATGCATAATTTATTAGATAACTACGAAATAGAAAGTGCTACTTCTTTCACTAAGCTTACAGAACAAATCAATTACTTTTTGAATGATTTAGATGATTTGCATACAATGTTCTCTTCAGCTGGATATAACTATCCATATTATCAATCTTTTTATAACAGGTCTCATGATTCTAAACTTATGAGATATGTTGATGCCTTGAATTTGAATGCTTGTTTTGAATCAACAGAGAACGTTACTTTCAATGTGATTGATGACGTAGCATATTTCGTTTTAAATGGGTTCTCACTTGAGTTGCCCGAGGAACTTGCAGAATTCATGCCTATCGCTAAAAATTATGATGATGTCGTGTTTGATTTAAGATGTAATGGTGGGGGCTTGATTACTTCAGCAATTCACTTGCTGACATATATGACAGACGAAGACATTCCTGTATCATACCTAGATCCATACACTAATCTAGAGGAAACAGTTTTTTATAGAAGTATCGAAAGTAACTATATGAGTAAGAACTATTATATAATCACATCAGAGGCTACATTTAGCGCAGCTAATTTACTTGCGTCACTAGTTAAGGATAATGTCTTAGCCATAGTTATAGGAGACGATTCACTAGGTGGGGCGTGTGCGCTAGGATTAACAGTTCTTCCTAACGGATCTATTATTACTAACTCTAGCAACAATAGTTTCACTAATAAAGATGGTCTATTAATTGAAGATGGTATAGAACCAGACATATACCTGGTTGATCCAATTGATGATTTAACCTTTCCAGAAAGTGTAGTTTCAATAATTAATCAAAATAAATAGTTAAAAATTATGAGTAGTTATGGCTCATAATTTTTTTTTGGATATTTTGTAATACTGCGAATAAAATCACTGTAAACTTTAGTTATATTTTATGATTAAATGTTAATTGACAACAGACTAAGTCTTAAAGGAATAGGGTATATAAAATCCACTTCTGAGTTTGGCCAAGAGGAATTATTACTTAACAAACAAGGACAACTAGTCGGAATAACTAATAACTCTCTTTACCAAGAACAAACTGAAAGTTTATCAGTTCCTATTAATAACGCAATGGGCTTGCTAAAAGCATCAGATAGTACGATTACTCAAACAGAATTTAAGTATGCAAAAGAAAATAGTATTTCAAAAGAAATAATAGACTCTACCTCAGAATATAATCATATGCTATTCGATACTGGATTTTACATTGGTTTATTAACATGATGAATCTCTTTATGGAGCTTACTATTACGATAATGGTGACTCATAAGAAGGTGAAAGAAGGAATGGACAAGAGACTGTAATTGGTTTATTCTTAAGTTCAAATGGAAATGTATATCACGATGAAACTAGTAACGGACAAATTCAAGGATATGGGTCAATCTATTATCCTAATGGAGATATTTACAAAGGTAAAGTCGCTAATGGCGTTAAGACCAATGGAACTTTTTATAAAACCAACGGTGATATATATGATGGGGACTACATAGGAGAGATTATGACTGGAGTAGGTACCTTCTTCTGGATTGCAGGAGAATCATATGAGGGAACTCTTGTAGACGGAGACTACCAAGGCACTGGAATATATAGGTGGGGTAATGGCAGCATATACGAAGGAAAATTTGTAGACAACCTTCCTAACGGACTTGGAAGTATTTACACTACTAATGGTAATTTTGAGGGTATATGGGTGGATTGGATGAATACAGAAGTAGGAGTTTTCTACCCTAACGAAGGCGAGGCTTATACAATACAACTAGTTGATGGCGAATGGATAATTG
>CAJYBF010000245.1 GCA_913064935.1 uncultured Mollicutes bacterium | reverse complement strand
AAATATCAAAATCTATCTGCTCAAGGATGAAATTCACAATAGGTCTAACTATTCCTTTTGGCAACGGTATATTACCTACTTTAATTGTCTCATAACTTATACTGTAATCCTCTTCGTTATCTAGTAACTCAAATTGTAACTCCATTGATGTATTCAGTTGTACATAGTAATCTCCTGATATGGTCACGTTCAATGAAATAATATCATCGAAAAATTCAACCCATACACCAGTAATACCTATAAATCCAGTTTCTCCATTTAAATCAAAATCGGTACTGTACACATATTTGCATTCGCTATCAGTACATGTTTCTCCTGGATAGTAGTTTTCATTATATCCTTCAATGATTTGATTATAAATCAAATTATTTAAATTATCCTGACCTAAACTAATACTTAATGTTCCATCAGCAATCCCTTCGATTGCGTTATTTATTTCAGTCTCCATAATAGCCTCGACCGATGATTTTGAATATACGTCAACTGGAGCATCTGGACTAAAATCTAACAATGCCAACAACAAAAATATTGGTATCAGAACGATTGTTATTACTAATCCTAGTAGAAATCTAATCATATTATTTCCTCCTTATTTTCTTCCCAACTCACTGTAAGGTTTTCCATTTAAATCCATTTTATCATACATCTTTAAATCTTGGTACTGATAATAAGCGGCAATGCCAATCATTGTTGCGTTATCAGTACAGTACTTTATATTCGGAAACACTAACTCATAATGCTTCTTATTTTCATTCATTTTAGTTCTTAGTCCACTATTTGCAGCAACACCACCAGCAACAATGATTTGCTTAACATTAAATCGTTCAGCTGCCATCATTGTCTTTTGAACTAACACATCACTAACACTTTCTTGAAATGATCTACAAACGTCATTTATTCTAATTTCTTCATTTCTTTGATTATGGTTATGAATTAAATTTATTACAGATGACTTAAGTCCAGAAAAACTGAAATTGAACTCGTCCTTTTTCAAATAAGACCGTGGAAGCTTATACGTTTCCTCACCTATCTTTGATAACTTATCTACTAAGGGCCCACCTGGATATGATAATCCAAGAACTCTAGCCACTTTATCGTAGGCTTCTCCAACAGCATCATCTTGCGTACAACCAATCATTTCGAATCTGTTGTGACCTTCCATCAATACTAATTCTGTATGTCCACCAGAAACAACTAGTGCTATTAGAGGAAAAATCATTTCATCTTCTATTTGATTAGCGTAGATATGTCCTTTGATATGATTAATTCCTAGTATAGGAATGTTATGTGAAAACGCAAAAGCCTTCGCAGCATTTATTCCTACTAATAGCGCCCCTATTAATCCGGGTGCATTAGTTACCGCTACTAAATCAATTTTAGAAATTTCTATATCAGCAGTCTCTATAGCTTTGTCAATAACTTTAGTAATTGAAGTAACATGATGTCTACTAGCTATCTCAGGAACCACTCCACCAAACTCTTTATGAATGTCCATTTGGGTCACAACTATATTACTTAGTACAATTTTGCCATCTTCTATAATTGCTGCACTGGTTTCATCACAGCTAGTTTCAATTGCTAAAATTATCATTATCGCTCAACCCCTTTTATAAGTTCTTTATCATCAACCTAGCATTTTCGCCATTTTCATAATAGTTTTTTCTAATTCCACCTTCTGTAAATCCATGCTTTTGATAAAGACTAAAAGCAACAGAATTTGATTCTCTTACTTCTAAGGTAATCGTCTTTACTCCATAATCATCAAAATGATTCAAAGCAAACAAAATCACTTTGTTGCCTATTCCCTCGCCTCTGTAATCTGGCATTATATAAAAATTAGTGTTTTGACCTTTTTCGAAAACACACCACAATCCAATGTATCCAATAATCTGATCATCTTTTTCAACAACATAATAGTATGCATATTGATTAACACCGAGTTCATAATTTAACATTTTTGTTCCTAGAGTAGAACCAAACACTTCCAGTTCCTGATTAACTACTGTTTCAATATCCTCTGGAAACATTTTTCTAATATTCATTACTCTCCCCATTCTCTCAAATAGTTAGGCGAAAAAGTATGTACATTTTCAACCAAACTTGAGATAAGCAAATTAGGTTTGATATTTGCATTGTCAATTGTGACTAAAGGAATGTCACCGATTTCCTGAATGAAATCTTCGACTTTCCTGATTTGAGGCTCTAAAATAGTTTTGTATCCTGCCTCAACATCATAAACAGCACTAAAAGCATTTCCTCTTCTCGCATCGATCATCACAGCAACTTTTTTACTTTCACTACTTGCCAATACCTCTAATGAGCTAACTCTTCTTAGCGCAATATTATTGAAGTGAGCCATAGTTTTAGCAACTACTACACCGATTCTAACACCGGTATATGATCCAGGGCCCTCACCAACAATGATTTCGTCAATGTCATTTAAGGTTAGTTAGATCGGAAGAGCACACGTCTGAACTCCAGTCACGTGGCCTTATCTCGTATGCCGTCTTCTGCTTGAAAAAAAAAAAAAAAAACTAAAAAAAAAAAAAAAAAAAAAAAAAAAAAACACAAACAAAAAAAAAAAAACAAACAACAAAAAACAATGACATCAGAGTTGTTGAGACCTCTGTTTACAGCATTACGAGACACACGTGAACCTCAAGTACCACTATAACTAGTCAAACTACCACTTTCACTATCTATCGCTAGCAATATACAATCAATGCTATCACTACACCAGTCATCATCATTATA
>CAJYBF010000244.1 GCA_913064935.1 uncultured Mollicutes bacterium | reverse complement strand
CACCAATATGATGTGCTTTTTTTATTCATTCCCTTACTCTTTCATAATCTAGGATATATAAATCCTTATCATCATTAATGACATCCTCATTAATAAAAGCACTACCTTCAGGAGTTGGTAGAGTGAACAAATCCATTACAAACGCATCTTCTACATTAATGTATTGATGAAAAAGTTCGCTAATAAGTTTTTGATCTAATGTTCCACCTGTTCTCATTAGTGAAAACTCAAAGAAGCCTGCCATTGGAGGTGGTAATATATATGTCTGTTCTCCAAACCTATCTATATCTAATAATAAAGCACGTGACGCTAATTCATTTAAGATTTCCTCAGTCTCATCTTTAGACTTTTTCCAGTTCTTCATTGCTGTTTCAGCAGTGAATGGTATTATGGGTAGTAAAGTAACCTATCTTGCTTCCTCCTCAGAGAACATTATAGAGAGTATTTTGTATAACGTTTCTGAAGGTGGAACACCTTGCGGAAATTTATTAAGTCTTTCTTCTAGTTTCTTATAACCACTTTTCGAAGTGTTGTGAGCCATTACGTTTCCTCCTCATAAATATGATATAATCATTATACAATAAAGAGGTGCAATAATGAAATACAGTAAGGATTTAGTTATTAAAGGATTACTTGATTTTAGGAAAATTTTGCTTGATGATAAACATAATGATATTTACTATATATTAAGAGAAAACTATAAAAGTGAAGCTTATTATTTCAAGATGGATGGATTAGAATTCATTACATATGGAACTAATGTTCAATCGTTAGTTAAGAGTGATAATTTCATTAATCACTTTGAAGAAGAGTATGATAATGAATTTTCTTTAGATAAAGAAAACTATACTCCATATACAAATCCTGATTATGAATATAGATTGTTAGATTCAAATGATAGTATTTTAATGGATAATTTTAAAGCTAAATGTAGTGATAACGATAAAGATCAAGGTCAAGTAACACTTGATGATCCTATAGTTATTGGTGCTTTTGATAAAGAAGAACTGATCGCGGTAGCTTCTATTTGGGAATGGGCGTATGACTTGAATGACATAGGGGTTTTAGTTGATCCAAATTATAGAAGAAAGAAATTAGGGATAAGTGTAGTTTCTAAATTGATTAATGAAGTGATTAATGATAAGATTTGTATCTATAGGGCTGACTATGAGAATATAGGTTCTGTAAAAATCGCAAATAAGCTAGGATTTACTCCTGTAACAAAAATACATAGATTGAAGGTATTAAAATGAAAGATATACAAGACTATTCTGCTGAAGAAAGAGAACTACATTACAAAGAGAAATATAAATTTCTCTATAATGTAGGTAGAACTCATAAAGTAGTAAGAAACGTTTATAATTTAAACAACAATAAAAAGCCAAATCCTAATAATTTGACTGTTTTAGAGAGTTATGAGGTTATCAGAAAAGGTTTGATTAATAATGTGCGTTTTGAGTATTTGATTATCTGTCCAGAAGAAATCTACACAAGCGAAGCTCAAACGCTAATAGCTCAGATTCTAGACAAATGTGAAAAAGGATATATTGTTAGTAAGAAAACTTTTGAATCAATTGTTGAAAAGAAGAATTCACTTGGAATTTTAGCTGTAGTGAAGTTTCCATTAGTACCGCTTGAAAAAGTAAAAGTATTTGATGATATGAAAATATTAGTTTTAGATGCTCTTGAAATTCAAGGTAACATTGGAACGATCATTAGATCTGCTGATGGAGCTGGAATTGATTTGGTTATTTTAACTAATAAACGAATTAGAATTTCACATCCAAAGTTTATTAAAAGTAGTATGGGAACATGTTTGCGTGTACCTATTGTAGTAGATGATATGGATAAAGTTATTAAATGGCTAGGGGATAATGACGTAAATGTTTATTTAACTGACACAAGAGCAGAACTTAATTACTTCGAAGCTAGTTACGTAGGGAAGATAGCTGTAGTAGCTGGTAGTGAAAAGTACGGAATAATGAAGGCATGGTATGATGCAAAGAATGTAGAACTTATAAAAATACCTATGCTTGGAGATGCTGATTCGCTTAATGTTGGAGTATCTACTTCTATAATTATTTATGAGGTACTAAACAAAAAAGATTATTCTAAATAATCTCTAAATTTTGTTCACTTTATTATTGATTTTTATTTGATAAGTGATATAATAGTAATGCACGTAAAAAAGGTGCCTAGAATAGTATGGACCTATAGCTCAGTTGGTCAGAGCATACGGCTGTTAACCGTAGGGTCAAGGGTTCGATCCCCTTTGGAACCGTCTAAGAATATTTTATTTACATATATATTTGTAGATATCCTTTAATTAAAATGTAATTCATAGACCATTGTATTAATATAGTATGATATATTATAAATTATTTATTTAGAAAAGAATCTATTGATGTTTTTGCCACTTCATTACTTGTATTGGTTATCTCAACAATTATATATATTGATCAAAAAAAACAAGGAAATCCAATATTTGAACAGTTATAACAAAAAACCAAAAATAAAAAAGAGAAAAAGTAAATTTTACTACTTTACCTATTCATAATTTTTACAATATCTTTTGCAACATCTAATGTTGAAGAACTACCACCTAAATCATAAGTTCTGACTTTGCCTTCTTTTAGGTTGATTCTAATAGCATCTTCTACTTGTTTTGCAAGCTCAACTTCTCCAAGCCAGTCGAACATTAGCTTAACTGAAAGAATTGCTGCAATTGGATTGACTTTATATTGACCTGCGTATTTTGGTGCACT
>CAJYBF010000243.1 GCA_913064935.1 uncultured Mollicutes bacterium | reverse complement strand
CCGTATTCAGCAATATTAAAGGCTCCTATAAAGAACCAAATTAAATTAAAGATAAAACCTTTAGATCCAAATGGTAAATAAACACCAAATGCCAATTGACCCGTAGCTAATAATTCTCTTGCAATACCAATAATTGATAATCCAATTGTAAATCCAATACCCATTCCAAATCCATCAATCGCTGAATCTACAACAGAATTCTTAGAAGCAAACGCTTCTGCTCTACCTAAAATTAAACAGTTAACTACGATTAACGGAATGAACACACCTAAACTTTGATAAAGTTCAAACGCATAAGCTTCTGTTACCATAGCTATAATAGTTACAAATGTCGCAATAACTACAATGAATGAAGGTATTTTAATTTCCTCTGGTATAAAACCTTTCATTAATGAAATAACAACATTCGAACATGTCAATACGAATATTACTAGTATACCCATCCCTAAAGATGTCTCTAAAGTAGTTGTTACCGCTAAAGAAGGACACATACCTAATAAGAAAACGAATATCGGATTTTCTTTAATAAATCCTCTTGTCAATATATCTTTTCTCTTCATTATTCTGCCCCCTCATGAAATTTACTAATATAATCAATCAAGTCACGAGTAGTAGAAGCTGAATAAGTAGCACCAACTTTTACATCAAAATCAATATAAGATTCATCCGTATTATTACCAACAAATCTTCCTAAAAACTCATCATTATTAACTTTAGAAGCATAAGATGGAGTTTGATTAAGTGAAGCAAATTCCACTCTTACAATTTCATCATCAGAATTTATTCCGACTAGTATTGAGATGGAACCATAATCATTGTTCATTCCTGAACTATAAATATAACCAAGTAATGATTCTTCATCGTCATATACAAATACTTTTGTAAGGTCTTCTAACTCTGTTGGTTGATATGTGCTTAATTCTGGAAAGATCAGTGTATATTTTTCTACTTCTCTTTTAAGTCTATTATCATCTATTACAGGCTTTGTAACGAGATTAATATAATAAAGAAGAAATCCACTAATTGCGGCAATTAAGAATAACTTAATACCAATTACTAATTTATCTCTCATGCAGGCCACACTCCTATCATTAATAATCCTACTGTAAGTAAGACTACTACACTAAACACTAATTTACTTCGTCTAGTAAATACTGAATTAGCCCATTTATAATAATCTAACGCAGGAACAAACATATTCATAATTATTATCGCAAACACTACCCCTTCAGGTAATGCACCGAATACTCTAATGAAATATGTTATTACACCAAGTCCAAATCCATAATAGATTCTCCCCGGTCCAGTAACTGGCGATGTAACAGGATCGGTAGCCATAAAGATAGCACCAAACATAATACCTCCAGATAAAATCGTAAACAATGGATAAGTCATATCTGCACCAACTACTAACGCAGCTATTGAAGATAATACTAATACAGTTCCTATATATGAAACAGGTATACGCCAATCAAGTGAACGTCTACAGAATAAGTAAATTCCACCTAATAATATTAGTAAAGCACTAATTTCACCCATACTACCTGGCTCTTGAATTCCTGTTAACATATCCCATAAACTGAAGCTTTGAAGAATTGACATATCGAACGGTGATGCTTTAACCATTCCAAGTGCGGTAGCACCCGCAATACTATCAACATTAAATAACATAAATGATCCAAAACTCATAACGATAAATACTCTAGCGAATCCAGCGACATTAAATATATTTGCACCTAGTCCACCAAACACTAATTTACCGAAATACATCCCAAACACTCCACCTAGGAATACAATCCATAAAGGCGTAATGTCTGGTAATATTAACGCAAATATTAACGCAGTAACAAGCGCAGATCCATTCTTCATTGTGAATGGTTCTTTTTTTAGTTTGTAATATAATAACTCAGTTCCAGTCATTGATATAACCGCAACTAATATGATCCAAACTGCAGTGAATTGAAATTTGTAAATTGAAAATATTGTTATTGGTGCTAACGCAATTAGCACATCTCTCATCATTCGTTCAACTTTTGCTTTAGGTTCTCTCATATAGGGAGAAGTTTTTCTTAAAAATCCTGTTTTACTAGCCATACTTCCTCCTACTTCACTAACTTCTTAGCTTTACGCATGAAGTCAGTTAAATGAATTTTTGATGTACAAACATAACTACAAAGTCCACACTCAATACAATTTCTCACATTAAGTGCTTTTGCTGCATCGCCATCTTTATTTTTGGCAGCATACATAAGTTGAACTGGCTGCAAATTAGCTGGACAACTATATACACATGAACCGCACCTTACACATGGCTCCTCAATATATTCTTCTGGTTTAAATACTAATATAGATGATACGGTTATTGACACAATAGCATCATCCATCATTAAGTTGCTACCCATCATAGGTCCACCAAGTACCATCACTTTGTCACCTTCAATTGAGTAACCCCCAGCTGCTTCAACAATGTGTGGTATAGGCGTTCCTATCCTAACTGTCATCTCAGATGGATTATTAACGGCATTACCCGTAATTGTAAAATATCTATTTATAACCGGCATGTTGAATTTAACTGCTTGATAAATTGCTGCCGCAGTTGTTACATTGTATTCAATAATACCGTACTCGCTTAATAAGGCTCCTGGAGCGACTTTAATTTCAGTAGTATTTTTGATTAACTCAACTTCCCAACCTTGTGGATAGTAGTTCCCAACCGGAACTATATCACAATCCAAGTTAGGGAATTGTTCGTCTTTAATATCTTTCAT
>CAJYBF010000242.1 GCA_913064935.1 uncultured Mollicutes bacterium | reverse complement strand
TATAAAATCAATTGTCTTTAAAATTTTACTCGTGAAAAACTTCTTAAATTAAAGGCGATATTTGGAAAAATGGAATCGTTTTTCCATGGTAAATCCTCTGGTTTAGACCCGCTTAACAGTTACTTGAGTTTGCCGATCTTAATTAATTCCCACGACAATATAGAATCTACCAGTATTCCTTCCCAAAACCAAGAGGGGAAAGGGGCCGTATTTTTATTGGACAGTGGTTCTACAGGAGAAACAGCTCCTATGGTTCAGTTGTTCATGGAAAAAATGAAACATGATGGTTATAGGGATATGCTGAAGGACCAGTTCATAAAACAGTAAGATGCCTGCATTGAGGATTTCATTAATGGGAATGTGAACTCGCTATTCGGAAATTTAAAACAATTGGTGTATGTGGTTTCGGATAATTGTAGACCCATGATCCCGGCAAAGTTCCACCAGATATGGAGACAAGGGATAGATACCAATGATTACTATCTAAAACTCTGTGGTTCAGGTGGTGGCGGATATATTTTGGGTTTCACGCAAGATATTGAAAGGGCAAAAAATGAACTGAAAGACTACAATTTAGAAGTGGTTTACAACTTCTAAAAATTCAATCTCTTTACCATTAGAGAATGGAGAAAATAAAATTGAAGTTAAAGGTGATACTGATTGTCAAGGAGTTTATTCAGAAGACTTTTTAATTGGTTCTGAAATTATTGTATATCCAAATCCTTTTAATAATAGGATTACTATAGATTTTAAGAAGGACATTTCATCAGCTACAATAGAAATATGCGATTACCTAGGAAAGAAATTAACCAATCAACAAATAGTCAATATATCAAATGTAGAACTGGATGTATCATCATTACTTAAAGGGCTTTATATTCTAATCATCTTTGGTGATGACATACAGGTAGGTAAAGAAATATTTGGTGTAGATATTTTAATGGTCAGAGAAATTATTAGATCTGCACCTATATCACCTGTACCCAATTCACCTGAATTCGTAGAAGGCGTGATTAATCTACGTGGTGATATTATACCGGTAATCGATTTACGTAAAAGATTGAATCTCTATACCGAAGAGATACAGAAAAAAAACTGGATTCTTATTCTGGATATTGAGGCTAGTGTCACCGGTTTTGTTGTTGATATGGTCGACGAAGTGTTAAAAATTGATGAGAAGACTATTGAGCCAGCGCCAGAAATTGTACTTGCTGGTCTTGAAAGTCAGTATATCCGTGGTGTAGTTGAAGTGGCTGGTAAGCGCCTAATGATTCTGCTTAATTTCGATAGTATATTGCTGGCAAATGAAATAAAAGAATTAAAAGATAGTCGTGCTGCAAAATAATAATCGATGATGTTAAACAAATAATATGGGCAAGGTACTAGAGTTATGAATAAACAGGTGCTGATTGTTGATGATTCATCAATGATGCGAAAATTGATAACTAGGACATTGACTTCGATAGATTGCGATATTGTTGGTCAGGCCAGTAATGGTGCTGAAGCAGTAGAGTTATATAAAGAGTTAAAGCCTGACCTTGTGACCATGGATATAACAATGCGTGGTATGGATGGTTTTGAAACTGCAAGGGCAATTATAGAGTTTGATGATCAGGCAAAGATTTTATTTTTGTCTAATCTTGATGACGATAAATATAGGGAAACGGTAGCTGAAGTGGGTGGTGTAGGCATGGCCAAAAAGCACCATGCAGAAGAAATAGATATGCTGATTAAAGCAATAGATTAATGAGATGAATATTTTCTGTCCTGGTGTATTTAAGATGATGGACGAATATTTCGTAGCAGGTATTAGCAAAGTGGGAATAAATAATGAGTGATGTAGATATAAGTTTGCTTCCAGATTATTTGGTAGAAGCGGCGGAGCATCTTGAAGAAATGGAGTCGCTGCTTTTGAAGTTGGCGGATGAACCTGATAATGTTGAAGTATTGGATGAAATATTTCGTCCTATACACAGCATTAAAGGTGCTGCTCAATTTATAGGTTTAGAGCGCTCGTCACATCTTGCACATCGATTAGAAGATTTACTTGATTTGCTTCGTAAAGGTGAGCGCCCATCTAGTCCTGCTGTGGTTGAATTACTTATAGCAGCACGCGATTTAATTGTTACCCTGGCTGATGAGCTGGAGAGCTCGCAGACAGAAATCTCATCAGTTGATGAGATGGTTGATCAGATAACAGCAGAAATTGAAGGCGGTGTAGCTACAGATGGTATTGATGATGTCGAAGATGAATCTGTTCAAATAGATATATCAACCACTACTGGTGGTTATGATGAAGAATATGATCAGGAATTGTTTGGTATATTTGTTGAAAATTTACGTGAGAAAATTAATTTAGTTCGCAATGAGATAGCCAAGCTTGAAGGCTCTTCTGATAAAGAGGCATTGCTGGAACATTGCACTGAAGTTATTCGAAGTCTTCACTCTGCAGCAAATTATATGGGTTATGAAGAGCTAACTCGTATTTATAGTAACTGCCTGGAAGATATTGCCGCAGTGCAGGAAGCATTATCTAGTAATGAAACAATACCCTATGATTTTATGGATGGTTATCTGTTCGAAATAACTGAGCTATTTCCTCAGTTGACTGAAGTTGCTTCTATTGCAATGAATGAAGAGAGTATTCAACCATCAGATTTTGAAACAGAAGTTAAAGTGGAAGCTGATGTTTCACCTGAGCAAGAAAATTTTGATGAAGATGATGATAATTTAGATGTAAGCATGCTTCAAGATTATTTGGTAGAGGTAGGT
>CAJYBF010000241.1 GCA_913064935.1 uncultured Mollicutes bacterium | reverse complement strand
CCAACATCATACGCACTGTCACGCTATTCGCCCACTCGTTTTAATTCAGCTTGCGCAGCTTCAATATTGCCCAACATAGCTTCTACTTCTGCTTCAATCAAATACAGTTCAGCAGAACGCATTAAAATAATATCATCCGGATCTGTAGTTCCAGGTGCTTTATTTCTCATTTTCACGTGCATATACGGATGAGTATTATGACTGGAAGTCCATCCGTACACACTGGCAAGCCTGTCAATTTCTGCGTCAAATTCTTCTTCTGTTGTATACAATGGATTAGTATTGTTTTCCCAGCCACCTTCTTTATTTGATGCAGAAGTATTTGAGTTTGGAGCATCTTTTAAGAACAAGTCTTTTCTATAATCTGTATCTGGGATTTGAGCGTATAATCTCTTATCCATAATTTTAGGATTATTCCGTACCTGACTACCGTTAAATGTATTACACATTAAATAAAAATATGAACGGAAATAAGTTGTTTCAGTAGTAATAACATTACTTCCCCAAATAACCTCAGGAATGAGTGTTGTATTAAACCCAGATTTCCAATCATCTTCATCCATTATAGGGTAATCTTTACGTGCTAATTTAGCTGCATCTGCTGCGGTTCTCCAGTCACCCATATTTAATGCAATACGAGCTTTTAAACCATATGCTACATTATTTAACACAGACATATGTGGGAATATGGCATAATTCTGAAATACCATCCCGATGTTACGTTTATGTGCTGGTATATCGTTGATGACTTTATCTCCAAATGCAATTTCACCTTCGTCAATGGCGTTAAATCCAGCGATCATACGGAGAAGTGTGGTTTTTCCACATCCTGAGGGTCCGCTAAATAGTGTAAACTAGCCATCTTCTATCTCTAAGTTAATGTCAGCAAGTGCATGAACCTCTCTTGGATCATCTTTATAAAAATACTTATTTACATTTTCTAATCTAATCATTTTTCAGCCTTTATAACTTCTATAGGATTTAGTTTTTTTATTTTTCTAAGCGGTATAATCACACGTAAAACAGAGGCAGTTATAATAGCCCCAAAGGTGCTAGTAAAGTATGATACCTTTATAGTGCCAGTGATGACTACTTCATAACCCCACATCTCCAAAGCATCAGAAAAAGAGCTCAAATCAAGCCCATAATCACGAAGATAAACCAGAAATATAATTCCCAAGAGTGCTCCACCTAGGTAACCAATCAATCCTACAATTATAGACTCTAAAAATATCTGTAGGCTTATGTATTTATACTGCATACCAATACCTAGAACAACACCAAACTCACGAATTCTATCTAGTATAGATACATATACTACACCAAATATTCCAACAAACACAACACTCATTACTATCAAAAATGTGATTGAGTTAAATATGACCATCATCTCCTGCATCTGTTTTATCATAGGTTGGAGTTCTAAAAAGCTTTTTAAATCTAGACTTGAATACCTTACCTTCAAAAGGTTGTCTAAGTTCTTTTCTTTACCCATAATAGCAATCTGAGTAGCATCACGAGTTGAAGTACCAAGAAACTTATGAAGTGATTTAATATCCACAAATATAGCGTTTGTATCAAGTCCAATATTTGTAGTTTGGAGTATACCTCTGACACGAAGAGCAATAGAGTTTATATCACCTGTACTGTCTTGAGTGGAAAAAATAAGCTTTGAACCGATACGGACTTTAAGTGTTTTTGCCAGCTCTATTCCTATAACTGCACCTCGTTTATTCAGATTTATCTCACCCTCTTTTAAAAACTTACTAAACTCTCCAAACTTTTCCTCTTCTTTTAAATCTATACCATGGATAGAGGCAAATGATGATTTTCTAGCAGTTGAGAGAAGTCCATCGGCAAGTAGCCTCAATACAACAGCTTTAACACCCTCTAACTTTTGAATATCATCTTTGATTTTTTTTGCATCTTTGATTATATATTTTATATCTTTTTCAATCCTGTACTCTTTTGCATAGAGACTTACATCTCCACTACCGCTTCTTTTGTTCTTGTCTATCATGTTTACTACCATGCCATCATATAGACCCTGAATAGCTAGCATCATGCTCATGCTAACTGCTATCATAGTTATGACAAGAAGTGTACGAGCAGGTCTTAAAAATGAGTTTTTCCAAGCCATCTTCAGTATTAGTTTATACATGTCGTCTCGCTGCAATAGGTTCAAATGAGTTTATGAACATATATGGATACAAAATACTCAAAAAATTGAGCATATATATAACTTGATCAAAGAAAAAGATAGTTAATGCAGACTGATATTTAATTTGCTGACCAATTCTTGGTGATATGTAAGAAAAACATAAGAAAATAAAAGGTAGAAAATTTGAGATTCATAATAATAACCTTACCAAACATACAGCCATCAACAAACAGATTAAAAAATCGAAAATAAGCTAAAATATTACTACTAAAATGATTGGTAAATTAACATTTATAAGAAACAATAATTTTGATAAAATTGTGAGCTGGTTGATTATAAATAATCTAATATAATTATTCAACTTGATAGCTCTTTATTGCTGATCATGCAATTGTTTTAGGTTATTGATTACTAGTTGCAATCTACTATTTTTGGAATAAGGATATCTTTGACACTTTCAGGAAGGAAGTATTCACAAAAAGAGAAATAGGGATTATTTTAAAGGCGAGAATATTTTAAAGATATAATACTTTGTTAGCCTTTTAACGCTATGAGTCTTTTGCCGATAATGATTCTTTTAAAATATTATCTCTATATTGTTTAGGAGTTTGGCCAACATGCTTCTTAA
>CAJYBF010000240.1 GCA_913064935.1 uncultured Mollicutes bacterium | reverse complement strand
TCAAAGTTTGAAACGCCGTATAAGGAAGGGGACCTTACTCTTATGATTTAGGTTATAACGCAGATGAAGCAAATTCAAATTATGCTCATATTTTAATTAATACTACCAATTTCTTAGTTAATAATGAGATGGTACAAGAACTTGATGAGTATTGCTTTGGAAACTTTCCAAATGCAGACATTAAAGTTGGATTACTTGGGTCCGGAGGCGGAGGAACTCCCATTGAGGTTAGGGTTTCTGGAGAAAATCCTGATCAACTAGCACAAATTTCTGAGACAATTAAATCAAAACTATTTAGCCTGAATGGCACAAAAAACATAAAAGATGATTGGGGGCCAAAAGGCAAGAAGTTTGTTATAGATATAGATAAAAATAATTGTGTGAGATTTAAAGAAAAAACTTAAACATTATAAAAAAAAAAAACTAATCCATTTAACTAGATTAGTTTGTTTATAAATTAGAATTTCTTTTTACGTGCGTTCTCCTTGAGCTTCTCTCTACGAGAAACACTAGGTTTAACATAACCGAAACGTCGTTTCTTTATTTCAGTTAGTGTACCAGATTTGATCAAGTCTCTTTTGAATCTGCGTAGAGCGTCATCAATAGTTTCGTTATCACGGACTTGTGTTTTAGGCATAGGTGTCCCCCCCTTCAAAAAGAAGTCTACGTTACATTATAACGCATTGACTATGTATTGTAAAGTTAATTCTTTATACTTACTTTAAGATTTCGACAACAACTGTCTTTTCCTCATCATTCAGTGTAATCAGAACTTCATAAAATCCAGCATTATCAAAATCTATCATATGACTATCTACTGTAATTGACTCGCAAAGTTCCGAATCGAGTTGATTATACTTACATATTTCCTCTTTTAACACTTTTTCATGAGTAATCTTATCAAATTCATATGTATCAAAAATAAATATGTTAGCTTTTGGTTTAATTGTATAACCATTAAATTCCATATTCTCAAGTTGATTCTGAACAGTAATAGTATAACCTGCTTTTGCTAAAACAACATCTTTTGATTGCTGTTTGATTGAAATGAATAAATCATAGGTTCCACCAACGTTGAACATTATATTGTGCCATACATCAATGTCTAATAACTCCTCTGATTCTAACAAGTCATTATAATAATACAAAAAACTTGATAATTCACTTTCAAATCCTGATTTATTTGTACTTGCTCTTTCTAACTGTAAGAAACTATCTGGTAGATGTATATTGATACTTTTGAGTTCGATATTATAATCTACGATTGCATCAACTATATAGTTAGGTATTGTAGAATTTCTTATAAAAGAGTCTAAGCTTCCAGATTTCCCGGAATATTTTACTACATATTGTAGATTTCCACATGTAGTGTTGACTTCATATAGTTTATCAACGTGAATAGTTCTTGGATTATCACTACAATTTGATGTGCTTTGTGTGTAAATCCTATAATCATTCATCTCAATGTGCTTTTTGTATAAGACGTTGTTAGAAACAAGAAATTGGTCGTTAACATATACAATTAATAAAACTGCACTTGCAATAAGCAAAGCAGTTGAAAAAAATTTTCTGATAATCATCACCCTCGTCTAGTAATGTCCCCCATGTTAGTTGGATAACCACTGTTTTTTATTATAACATTTATATGTTCATTTTTAGCTATTTTATTGCTTATATTTACTCTTAAATAGTTACTTGTATACCCACTAGAAACGCTTCCTGTTGAGTCAACTATTATATCTAACTTAGTGTTAACAAATATCCTAGCGTAGTTTTCTGCAAGTATGTCGTTTAATTCTATAAGTGCAGATACTCTTCTTTGCTTAATGCTTTTATCTAAATCCTTTAGTAGAGCAGCTTTCGTTCCATTTCTCTTAGAAAAAGGAAAAACATGTAACTCACTAAATTTATTATTTTTGATGAAATTATACGATTCTTCAAATAACTCGTCACTTTCTGTAGGGTATCCAACTATAACATCAGTTGTTATTGATATACCTGGGAGAATTTCTCTTATTTCAGCTAGTCTCTTTTCAAAAAATAAACTGCTATATTGTCTATTCATGTCTTTCAGTACTATGTTTGATCCACTTTGTAATGGAATATGAAGATGTCTAGCCATTACTTTATTATCTCTGATATGAAAGAGTAGCTCATCTGTGATCTCATTTATCTCTATAGAAGATATTCTTAATCTAACGAGTCCAGATAATGATGAAATATCTTTAACTATTTCAGTCAAGGAGTAGCCAATATCACTTCCATATTTACCAGTGTGGATTCCTGATAATACAATCTCTTTATAGCCCTTATTAACCATTGTTTTCGCTTGTTGTAGGACGTTTTCAACAGATTTGCTAACTACACGACCTCTAGCAAAGGGGATTATGCAATAACTACAAAAATTATCACAACCATCTTGTATCTTTAAAAATGCTCGTGTGTTTTCGGAGTAATTTGTTACAGAAAGTTCATCGAACTCTTTATTTAAATTCGTAACTACGTTTATCTGTTTTCTTTCTTCTAACACTTCTTCAACTAATTTATATATATTCTCACGATTTTTCGTTCCTGAAATTATATCAACACCTTCAATTTTAGCAATCTCTTCTGCTGATACTTGCGCGTAGCAACCCATTACCACTACGACTGCTGATGAGTTTCTTCTGATTGCCTGTCTTATTACCTTACGACTCTTAGAATCGCTCTGATTGGTTACTGTGCAAGTGTTTATTATGTAAACATCAGCAATTTGATCAAATTTAACTCTTTCATAGTCATTTTCTTCGAAGACTCC
>CAJYBF010000239.1 GCA_913064935.1 uncultured Mollicutes bacterium | reverse complement strand
TATCCAAACAGGATATATACTTCCTTTATCATCAGCCTTCTTCAATAACTTAGCATTTTCATCATCATTATTAATATACATCATTTCATCGCTCTCTATATCTTCTATTAGTTCTGATTTAGCTGCTGCTAGTTTTGTGATATCACCATCAAAATTTCCAATATGAGCTAACCCTACATTCGTTATGATCCCGATGTTTGGTTTAATGATATTGCAGTGTTCGGTTATAACACCTGGATAGGCCATTCCATATTCTAACACTGCCGCTCTATGGATGAATGTTATCCTTTCTTTATGGCTAAGAGTTTTTTCAGTAGTGTTATTGTAATCATTGGACTCAAATACTACCCACTTTTCTCTCAAAACCGATGAAACCAAATTTTTAACTGTGGTTTTCCCGGCACTTCCGGTGATAGCAACGATAGGCTTTTCATTACTAAATTCCACTTGTTTCACTCCTTATTTATTTTTTTTCTTATACTCTTTTTCTTTGCTAAGTGAATAGCGTAGTTAATTGAGTTCTTAACAACATCCATCTCCAGATAAAAAATTGGAGGACATCCCGGACGCCAGTTTACCTCGAATACCCATATTCTGTTCATATCATCTAGAGCAACATCAATCCCAAGTTCGTCTATAGTTTCATTAAAATGAATATCTTGAATTTCATCCATATGCCTTGCGAGTTGCAAGCCAAATTGTTCTAGATAACCTTTGATGTTATAGTACTCCTCATCGAATTCTTGTTTTAGAAATGGTATTAAATAATTGGTTGCTCCACCAGAACTTATGTTCGCAACAATACTCCCTTGTGCTCCTATTCGTGGGTAAGTTGTTAATAAAACCCACTCTCCATTTCCGTTTTTCTGCATGTGAATTCTAAAATCATATGAACTTCCAGATTTGGTCTTACAATTAATATATGGTTGAACCAAATGCCTTTCTTCCTTCAACTTACTTGAAACAAATTCAATTAGTTGACTTCTTGAATACATACTAGCTTTCGTTCCAATTAAAACACGGTACTCTTCACGAATTTGCTCAATAAAAGCTATTCCTTCACCTTTGTGTCCGTCCACTGGTTTAAACACGATCTTTTGATATATCCTTAAGTAACTTAAAAATGCTCTAACCGAATAGATATATTCTGATGGTATTAGGAATTTTTGAAACTTCTGATGCTGAGTTAATCTCTTGTACACTCTCATCTTATTTCCAATAGAATGAGTCGTAAAAGGAATCTTTTCCTTAAGCTTTTCAATCACTTCAATTGAACGCTCTAATTTGATTGGACTACCTGCATTATATATAACGTCTGGAAATCGACTTCTTTTCTTTTTCCAACTTCCATTTCTGTAAATATAGCCAAAGATTCTCTTTCTCTTGAAATCAACTGCTTTAGGAGTAAAGTACAACAACTTCGCCCCTTCAGCTGAGGCTATAGCAACATAAGCTAATGATTTCTTAATCTTCTGTGGATGCTTGCGATGATGAAGCATACCAATCAAAACCATAACATCACTCTCCTGATTTCATTATTACCTTGTCTCTTTAACATCTAATTATAGAATATGAACTTAGGAAAATTTCGTATAATCACAAGCCTACACATATACAAGTAATGGTATGTTAGCAAAAAAAAAGGATCCAATAACGGATTCCTATTCACTATAATTATTTACTTTTTCTTATATGCTAGCACGATAGCAATTGAATGTAGCAATACTGAGATTACCACAATAGTTATCGCAGTAACAAAGAAGAATGGTATCGGCAACATAACTAGTAATGGATCGTCCCATGATAACTGCCAAAGATTATTACTAAATAGTAACTCGTGGAACTTTGTAAATGTCCAACTGAAATCTATTACCATAGATATAGTTATCGTCCCAATAAAGACTAAAGGGAATATCCATAATCTTGTTAATGTTTTCCAAAGTTCTCTTCTATCCCAAAGAAATACACCTGTTATAGCAACGAACACCGCACAAATTGATAGGATTACTTTACCACTTTGGTAAAGTACCTTTACATCTACCATATGCTCCATTCCACGCTCGGTCATTAAAATATTACTCATCTCTATACTATCACCAAAATATAGGTTATCCCTTTTTCCATTTAAGTAATCAACTATATTATCCATTGCAAAATCATAGTCCCAAGTGATCTCATCGTGTCTTTCATACAGGTTATGATTAATTCTCATATAAGGCTTTGTTGTAACTACTTGAACTGACAATAATATCAGCACTAGAGATAACGAAATACTGAACACTATTTTCACAAATAATTTCATACTGCAACCTTCTTTCACGCGAATGTATTCGTCCTAGAACGACAGTTTTTCCTATCCTATTGTACTATAAATGAAAAGAGATTGATATAAGTTGTAGAAGAAAGAGTTCAATAATATTGTACCTAGTTTAATAAGATTAATTCGCTTAATCAAAACAAATACAAAATAAAAGTCTTGATATCAGAATCAAAACTCGTTATATGCTTTTCCTTCCAAACTTAACAGTACCATAAACTCCTAATATTATTAAGAAACTACCAATCAAGTGATAGATCTCAAATGCTTCTCCTAATATTACAGTCCCTGCGATTATAGATACTATAGTTGCTATGTTAGCAAAAATGCTTGAGACATGTGCTTCTAATTTACTTAGTGAGTAATTTACTAGGAAGAACCCTCCAATTGAAGCAACTATCCCTAAGTATAGTAGTGGGAGAATTACATTACCATTTAGCAATGGATCAAAATGATTTGCTACGTTCTTGTTAAGAATACTCTCTATAAGA
>CAJYBF010000238.1 GCA_913064935.1 uncultured Mollicutes bacterium | reverse complement strand
ACAGTTATACCAGCAGCTGGACCAATAAGTACAATGGCATGAATTATTTCCTCCTTGTAAGATGGTCCTTCAAAATCACATCTTAATAATGTGACTAAGTTGACTATCCAACATACTACGAAATAACCCCAAATTAATAATGGTGATGCTGCACATCCAAGTGCCGTTCTGTTACCTTTCATACGTTTTGCTTTAAAGGTATCATTAAATTTTCTATCATGTATATTCATAACTTTTATTTTTAATTAAATGTTTCTATTTCTTCCAAAGACCCTCTGTTGTCCAATAATCAATGTGCCAGATGCTATTGTTCATTGCACACATAGTAGCGAATATTAACATCGCTATCATGAGACCACTTAAAACATATAAAATACCTAACATACCATCATTTTCAGTAAATTGACGTTTTAATGACCGCTTAGTATCACGCCAATTACCATAAACCATATATGGTATGCCAGTCAACATCAAGGTTGCAAATAACAACCCGACAAATAGATTAAAGAATTCCATTATTTAGTCCATTGTTCGTTCGGTACATGTGTAAACTCATAACTATCGAGTCTACCCTTAGCAACTAGACCCTCCAAGTATTGTTTGAAGGTTGGTACATGTGAATTTCTGTCATCCCACATAGCCACAACTCTAACATTTGGAAACTCTTTTAAAAGTTTACCGATTTGTTCTAGCTTGTTTGAAAGGGTATCACTACCGTAGTTGTAAAGATATCTATCGAATTTATATCCGTTAGCCGTAAGAATAGCCTCAACACCAGCACCCAACTTAGGTCTACGACCAGTTAGAGACACCAAAAAGGTTTCGTCATTACCAACTTCTTTATCGTAGTCAGCCTTAACAGCTGGAAGTGGTTTGAATGGAAAGATATCCATATTAAGAGATTCTACTCTACCCCAAAAACCTTTGAAAGGCCAATTCTCACCAGTCTTCTCTTTGTAGATTGGTTTGAATCTTTCTGGTGTCCCACTATCTATGGTAGTCCCATCAAAATCAAAAATCACTAAACGTGTCATATCTTCTATTTTTTTCATAATGCAAATATACAAATAATATTTTAGTTAAACAAGTTTATATTATAATCTTTTACATAACACCATATAAAACCACCAGTTGTTTTTCGTTTACCAGTACAAACACTATGGATTTTACTTCTATTTAAATTCAATTCTTTTTCTGCTTTAGTTGGATAATCCCACATTTTAATAACATTACCATTTAAATCTAGTTGATATACGGGTTCGGTGTTTTTAATCTTACCCGTTCTAGATTTACTCATTTTATTTTTTGTCTCGTCTGATAATTTAACACCTTTACTCCAAGTATTAATTCCCTTATGTGATTGGCTCAAACTTTCTTTATGTTTATCACTTAATTTAACACCCTCCTTAGATATTGAGATATTTTTCTTATGTTCATCAGTAAATTTTCTACCACTAGCCCAATATTTTTGACCCACACGTTTTTTAGTAGCTTTCATTTTTTCTATTGATTCTGGGGTTAACATACCACCATCACCACCTTTAGTCCCATTAGTTAAATCACAACCAATTGATGTATAATATTCAATCCATTTAATCTCCAATGAATTCAAATCACAATAATTAATAGATGAGTCAATCACACAAACATTGGGTCTCAACCCATTTTCTAATAATGATTTTAACCAATTATTTTTATGTGTTTTAAGTTTTAATTTAGAGGGTTTATAATGATTTAAGATTCTTTTAAGTAGGTTCTTAGCCTTACCAATATATCTAACTTCATTTGTTATTGGGTCTGAGAATATGTATATAACATTGATTATTGGCTCATTAATACTGTCTACATATTCCCTTAAAGGAATCATATAAATAAAATAATAGTTGATATTATTCCTATTATGAACCCTATAATCAATGATTTAATTGAAAACTTCTTCTCTTCTTTTTCAATTTCATTTGTTAGTAAAGCCCCATGAATTCGTTTGGTTGCACTTCCAATCAACAATTTAGTAATTGGACCGTGTGCTTGTATCGTCTGACGAAGTGCCCCATTAATCCGTTTGCTATCTATTTGCTTTTTCTTTTTTAATTTGTCGATTGTTGCGATATTGTCCTTTTCGAAATCATCAACCGCATCTAATATTGGCCCAACCTCTGGTTTAGGGTCTGATAATATTATTCTGATTTTGTTTTCTAGTTTTCCTCTTCTGGTTACTATTTTTCTCATATTTGTCTAAAGATACTACATTCCCATGACATAAACAAATTTATCTTGGGATTTATTTTCCCACCTATACATAAATATCTTAAGGAATGGGTAAATCTACTATTGGTAGCATATCTTGTTGGATTATTGTTACACCCATTCTCGTTCTAACTAAGAAATTCATAACTGTCGCATCATCACCCATTGCTGGGTCAATAGCAGCAATGTATCTATCTGCTCTAGTCTCACCTTCCCATTGAGGTACCCAACTATCACTTCCCCAATCTAAAAGTGGTGTTTGTAGAGCCCAATGGGAATATGAGAAATCATCATCCATCATAAAGACACATCCACTTACATAACCATTCGCTATTAAACAATCTAAATTAAACGCATGTTCAATATGTTTTATTAAGTTTTTGTAATATATTTTTTTACCATCAAAACACACCACCATACTACCCTTTAATGATATATGATGAAGAATATATTCGACTATTAAATCATTCATTTTCTATGAGTGTTAGTTTATTCTTCTTTGTTAATTGCTTGATTCGATACTCTTCTTTAAGTGCGGAAGACTTATCTTCCATTGGCATTTGATAT
>CAJYBF010000237.1 GCA_913064935.1 uncultured Mollicutes bacterium | reverse complement strand
TATCGATCCTTCGGTGTGAAGTAGTGTTTCTTTTAATTCCTTGGTAGCCATCGTAGTATGAGCAAGGTGTGGAATTGTATAAAAATTGTTTGTTAAATGATTCATAGTGAAACCTATACAGTTGCATATTGTTTTTCAGTAATTGTAGGAAAATGTGTTCTTGCTTCGTTAAATAACATATAATTACCATAATCTGCTACATATTCATCTGATCCTGACCCTGCAATAAAGCCAATACATTTCCCGTCTTCCCTGAGCTCAAGGATAGCTTTAATCTCAATTATCGTTCCATCTTCACAATAATAACTTCTCGTGTTTACCCCAACTATAGTTGATTCCATGGATTGACCTCATTCATGTAATTAATGTCTTTATCTTAAACCGTATAGTATTAATAACCTACTATTTTAAAGTTATTAGAGATCACATAATCTAAAATTTCGATTCTAAGCCAATTTAAGAGAAGTTATAGGTCTTACGTGTTCTCACATGCCCAGGTGTTTTTAATGTAATGTATCCTTGTCATTCTCACGATAATAAGGGTTTTTAGGTGATAAGAGTTTAAAAGTAAAATATTCAAATTTAGAAACCTTCAATTCTCAATATGGAAACTTTCAATTTTTAATTTAGAAACCCTCAGTTCTGATTTTAAAGTTAATTATAATTAGATTTCATGATTAACAATGTTTCAATTTTAAAGTTGATTTCAACATTAAAGATATTATTGATTCCTATTGCTTCATTCCTATAGTATATATTACCTAATAACTATACTATATATGGTCCGTACTACGCTTTTTGAAAAGAGGTAGCAAGAGAGTTGAAAAAGCCCGAAAATGGCTGTTTTGCGACCGAAAGACTTATATATGCCTTAACACGAAAATTTTTAGATTAAATTAAAGTACGTTAAAGAAGTTATATACTGTTAGTGGTTTGGCGTTTGTTAGGGAACCCTAAAATTATCATATAGTTTTATTAAACTATAAACATTAAGTATACTGGTGACGGTTTAAAGAGGGGGACGAGTGAAGGTAAACAAAATGAAAGATATCAGAAGAAGTGTTACAAAAGTTAAAGTTTTGTAGGACAATTTTCAAGGGTGCACTCGGGTATATCAGGTCTATCTTTGTAAAAAGGATGTTTGCAACCATGATAATCAGCAGGGTAACAGACATATGGACAGTCATCTTTTTTAAATGTCAGAATGACTTTCCAATCTCTTTTATCTTTCCTCACACTTACCATAAGTATGACCTCTAAACTTTATTTTAAGTTCCACACCGAAATGTTCTGGGTCTGTTGTTATCAATCTACCAACGACACGTAAATTAACACCTGTTGATCCCCAATTACGTAGTTCTTTTTTGATATTTCCTGCATTGAACAGTTCTGGATGTGATAATACTAATTCACCAATGGCTTCGTCTTCATTTCTACCGGATTCCCAGCTTCCAGGCTCATCTTCAATACTCGCCATATAATCATACGATCTTTCTTCAATTATAACTCCGGTCATGGTATTACAACTCCCTCATTTTAGCCGGAATATCCAATACTTCTGGCTCTATTCCAAAGTGTTCTCGGACATATTCCACACCTCTTCCTTTACTTGTCTGGAAATCAATCTCAAGATCGTCAGTAGTTATCTCAGCCGGATATGGACTTGGCAAGTCTGTATATATAGTTACTCTGTCTGTACTATTCGTGATCATAACCACGATTTTTTTGATATGCAACTTAAAATCAACCATTTACATCACCAGTAATTAGATAGTGCCAATACTATAAAAGCATAACGGTTTAAAAGAAAGCTTACTCGATCTGTACTCAATCAGCATTAGCAAATATTGTTACACTTTTCACGCTTAAACTTTAGGGTATTCGATTTTTCCAAGAATATTCAATCCTTTTTTGCATTTCTCGCACATAATCGAATCAGGTGCTTTTGATGCATAATAATCAATTTTTACTGTTTTACAAACAGGACATTGAAAAAAACATCTTATATTACAATAACCATGTTCCATTTTGAATGTATCGAGAAGTTCCATTCTCACAGGAAATTCAGGAATTTTTGTTTTTCCGGTTAAAATATCTACTGCAATGGATATATGTATCATTGCTTCCGATAATCTATTAAATTCTATATCAACTTCAGGAGAAGGCAACCAATTATGAGCTTCTTGTCTTATTGCATATATCCTGTTATGAGCACTTATCAAATCTTCAATTTCTCCACTAAGTTCTGTCATAGATAACATCCCAGGCGAAGGTATTTCACGGATTTACTACGAGTAAAATATAATGCCTTCTCAATACATTCTCGTTCACTTTCACTTAATTGGAATCGCCCTATCTTATCCATACTGTTACTTTCCATCCGATCATAGACATCCTCTATTGAAGGCCATCCCATCTCACCCTCTTTTTTTGCGGTATTAAGTGCAACTTTCACGTCTTCTATACTGTATTCTTCCTTCATCCATTCCTTCAATAACGAACTTTTACTCAATAGAACCACATCCTTTTATTCCTTTTCATATGGCTCTATTTAAGGCTTTGTGATGTCTACACTTTCTACATCTATCACGTCTGGTATTTCATCGAAATTCATGCTCCTAACACCTTTGGCGAGAGCATGCGTAGTATGACTGTTATTAAGTTTGCCTGTTCTCTCGTCAACATCATATTTTGGAAAATTGAAGACGGACATTGAAGATTTAGCAATGCCTTCATTCAGCCTTGCCGCGCACACTTTAATTTCAACTTTCGTGATCATTTTGAGTTCTTCTAATAACTTCAATCCTCACGACTTA
>CAJYBF010000236.1 GCA_913064935.1 uncultured Mollicutes bacterium | reverse complement strand
ATGGATTACTAGACTTAAAATTAACTAAGGAAATTATGACAAAACTCAACATAGAACCGGATGATGCTGCAAATACAGTTTCCAGACTCGAACATGTTATCGGATTTCCTGTTTGGGCGGTATTCTACGCACTAGGAGATATCATTAGAGGTAGACTTCGTTCAAGAGGTCCAGTAGTAAATGAAATTGCTGCTAGGTATAATGGTGGTGGCCATGCGTTAGCTTCTGGAGTTACAGCTAAATCATGGGATGAAGTTGATAAGATCATATATGATTTAGATAAATCATTAGAAGATAATAAAAAAAATATGACTAAATAGTCATATTTTTATTTTAGTACATTATATAAAAGCCTATCAATGCAACTATAGCACCTAATACAACTCCGCCAAACACTTCAATGGGCTTGTGACCTAATAGTTCCTTGAATTTTTGATCATACAATTCTTTTCTTTTAACAATGTGTTCGATATCCAAAGCAATTTGATTCAAAATTGAAGCATGTTTTCCTGCTTCATACCTTATACCCATTGAGTCATGAATAACTACAGCACTAAATACAAAACTTATTGCAAATTCTATGCTATCAAAGCCTAGTATTAACGCAAGGGTTATTGTTAATGTAGTAACTAAAGAAGTATGCGAACTTGGCATTCCTCCGGTTGAAACAAGAGAGTGCCAATCCCACTGACCAGTTACAAAATACTTAGTAAATAGTTTCAGAAGCTGGGCCGCGAACATTGATATTAATGAAATTTCTAGTACGTAATTAAACATTTTTCTCACCTACAAGTCTACAAAAGACTAGTGCTCTTCATTCTTTTGATAAATAGTGAAGTAGCGGAGCCTTGAGTTTAAAATTATAATACTCCTTATTATAATAAAAGAAATTGCGAAATTTCTGTAAATCCTATCTGTTTCTATTTCTCCAAATTCTGTCTTAACATTTCGTAACTTATAATAGTACTAGCCACACTTGCTGGGAGAGAGTATCCAAATTGATAGGTACCATAAGGAATATGAATCAATTGATCAGCTAACTTCACTACATCACTCGTAATACCTCTTTTTTCTCCTCCTACAATTACCATAGTCAATTCACCAAAAGATGTATCATATAAGCTTTTAGAGGTTTCACTTTGATCCGCAGCATAAACAGAATAGTCTTTTTCCTTGTATGCTTTTATTGTATCCAATTGATTTTCACACATTCCAATTTCCATCTTTTCGTAAGTTCCAGCGGAAGATTTAGAAATGATGCTAGAAACACTAGATAGATTTCGAGATTGAATAATAATCGAATCAATTCCAGCGGAGTATAATGTTCTAATGGTAATTCCTAGATTATAGGGATCTTCTATTCCCTCAATATAGAAACAACTCTTATAACCTTTGTTTAATAAGTCGTTTACGGTACTAAACTTTCTCTCATCTGCGAAAGCTAAAAACCCACCATGAGTTTTCCCTTTAGCAAGTGAATCAATTTTAGCTGAATCTACAAACTCGAAACTAATCTCTTTGGAAGAGGCTAATTTCTTCATAAACGCCGTTTTTCTAGTTCTTCTTTTATTTGATATAAAAATTTTCTCTACATCTCTATGTAATGAATTAAGAGCTGCTTTTATAGAAATAAAACCTTCTAATAAAATTTTTTCCATATTATTCCCTCTTGACCTTTTGTAAATAAAGTTTATCATATTTTAATTGAACTTGATATAAAGTAAATTTATTCTAAAGATAAGTTTTTAATCCACTTGCCTTGTCTATATTTATATAAAGCGAGAAATATTTTAATTATTTCTGTCATTTGAACGAACAAGAAGATGTACCTTACATCGATATCAGTAAAATAAGCAAGTATCAGAGCAAGTGGCACCGAGACTATCCACATAAAGAGTGCATCCATTATTAAAGTCGATTTAGAATCTCCTCCAGCTCTTAAAGCGAAGAACATACCTACATTAGCTGCATATAGGGGAATGAAGAATCCATTTACCCTTAAGTTAAATCCTACTATGTCTTTTGTGATTGGTTTAATAGCATAAAGGTCTGGTATAAAGAATGATGCAATAATCAACAGTATTCCTGTAATGAATGAGAATCCTACACTTAGAGCGATAAGCTTATCAGCGTTCGATTTCGCCTCATCTAATTTATTAGCTCCCAAGGTGTTTCCAACCATTACAGCAATCGCTCCACTTAATCCAGCAAAAACAATAAACACTAACTCGGATACTGAGTTCGTAATAGTATTTGCCGCTAGGGCAAGTTCTCCTCTGGTAGAATAAGCTACGAAGTAAGCAGATTGCCCTAAGGCCCACAATATTTCATTAAGAGTCATTGGTAATGCAACAATCACTATACTTTTTAAAACTGGGAACTCGATTTTAAGTAATGATGTTAACTTCACTGAAAATATTTGTCCTCTATACTTAACTAGTATCAGTAAAATTCCAAGTTCAACGTATCTAGCAATCAACGTAGCATATCCAGCCCCTGCAACACCTAACTGAGGAGCTCCAAATCTACCGAAAATCAATAAATAGTTTAAGGTTGTATTAGTAAATATCGCGACTAAAGAAGCAATCATAGGTAGCTTTGGTCTCGCTATTTCTCTAAAAGTAGACGAAATACAAATTGATAGGAATATTGGGAACACATTAAACTTGACTATGTTCAAATATTCCATAGATAAACTAACAGTATTTTCCTCTTGGATAAATATTCTTAACATTGACTCCCCAAAGATACTAATTGCTACAAAGAGTATTATAGCTAAGAAAATAGATACACTAATTTTGAATCTAAAAGATTTCTTTAATTT
>CAJYBF010000235.1 GCA_913064935.1 uncultured Mollicutes bacterium | reverse complement strand
ACACTGCTATACAAAAATCTTCCACTATCTGTGACTAATCCCAAATATAAGATCTCAGCAGCTTTTTTGTTCATTTCCAATATAGTATTTAGACACATATCTACTAATATTGAACAACAACTAGCTCTAGATGTATCTACATAAGAAGTATCTCCATATGGTTTCTCTTGATAGTGATGATCAATATTAACTAAATACTTACCTGTGGAATATTTATCATCATCTATTAGATGAGTAGATCCAGAATCAACCACAACTAATAGGGCGGATTTGTACAACTCATCATCTACTTCATCCATATGTTTCACATACTCATATTTCGATTCACTTGAGCCTACAGCGAAAACACTCTTAATTGGATAAGTATTTTGAATTATATATTTAAGCCCTAACTGGCTTCCTAAAGCATCCATATCTGGTCTTGCATGGCGATGGATGATTATAGTTTCATACTCTTCTATTTTTGAAATTATCTCTTTAAACAAGTTAATCATTCCTTTATTTTAATTCTATATCTGTACTTAGTCTAATCATAATATGATACTCATCTTGATATTGTCCAACGTTACCTGTGATGTCAATCGTAGAACCTGTAGTAAAAGAAGAGATTTCGATGAATGGATTCAAGTATTTATCTACTCTAATCACTCCGGCAGTTCCATTTTGTTCTATGTTAACATCATAACCTTTAGAGTCACTATCTTCATCAATTGAAATAATAGAAACATCAGTTACTTTTATTAGTCTTGCTTCATGTTCTTCTCCCAATTCACTTAAAGTAACTATTTTTGCTTCAGGAACAGGATTGTTTTCTGAAAGTATCTCAACATTACCGATTTCGACATCAGATAACTCGTTTAACCCATTGTAAGATGTCAAAGTTGCTTGAACCCTAACTTCAGTCCCAGGACCAGCGATAAACGCGCTAAACGGTCTATTGTTAGTATAAACGTACACAGCATGTTCTCCGTCTTGGATAAATGCATTGTTTCCTACGACACCTGTCACAATACCAGAAACTATTACTTTATCATAATAAGAAACATCCTGTAGACCAGCTATAGTAGTATCAATTGTTTCAGATACATATTTATATTGAGGATCATCTTCACCCCATATTTTAAGATCATTCTTTTGAATACTACCCTCTAGACCAATCATTGTTGGATTGTATTTATAGTCTCCATAAAGATATTTTACCCAAGCAAGACTTTCCTCTACAAGTTTATATTGTAAAAGTTCTCCATCTACCCATATCCATGCTAGTAGTCTATCGTAATTATCCCATACATCACTTTCGTCATCATTTTCTAAAACAATAACTTTAGCTTTTGTTAAGGCTTCACAAGTATATACTTTTGCAGCAGGACCCCAAGGGTCTACTCCGTTATTTGTTTCTGGAGTATCGATAGCTAAGAATCTTGTTGGAGTAGCATCTCCATCTACTAAGAATACTGCGGTATCTCCGTCAGTACAAGCTTCCAATTCAACTAGTTCATATCCATCATCAAAGAAATCAAGATTAGTGAAATCCAAATCTGGTAATTGTGGCATCTCAATATCTGTAATCGTTTCATTACCTTGCGGAGTTTCTTCTGAACATCCAGATAATAAACCAACTGTAATCATTAAAAACAGTATTAATTTTTTCATATATTCTCCTTATTTAAAAAAGGGAGGTCGCCCTCCCTAGTTTACTTTAAATTTAATTACTGAACACTATCGAAAGCATCTTGAACAGCTTTAGCAACAGTTTTAGTTCCTAGTACAGCTTCCTCTACAGCTGTTTGAACAGCCATACGGATATCATAACTTTCTTTGAATATTGGATCAAAGATATAATCTGAAGGATCATATGAAGTTCCAGTATCTTTAGTTGGATTAGTTCCAGCTTCTACGAATGCAACATAAACATCTAAGTCACGTGCGCTTTGACGTACTGGTAAATATCCAGTATTAATTGCCCAATCAGCAGTATTCTCTGCTTGAGTTAAGAAATCCATAAATATAAATGTAGCTAATTGTTCAGCTTCATTTGATTTAAGCATGAACATGTTAGAACCTTGTTGGATTACTTTGTCTTCTTTACCAAATGGTACTTTAGCAGAATTCCATTCGAATGTATCAGCACCTACGTAAGCAGAACCAGATGTAGAACCGATAAACATCATTACGTCTTGGTTATTGAATGGTCCAGACATATATCTATCTTCACCAGCTAAACGGAAGTAACCGTCTTCACAACCATCAACCATAAGTTGAACTGCTTCTCTACCTTCATCAGTATTGAATAAAGCTTCTCCATCACTGTTAGTGTACTCTCCACCTAATGTTTGTGTCCAAGTGATGAACATATTAGCAAGAGAATCATAACCAAATGCAGGGTTACCAGTGATTGCAGTAACTTCCTTAGATACAGATACAAGTTCTTCTAAAGTTGTAGGAACTTCTAAATTATTATCATTGAAGAATGTTTCATTATAATAAAGAACTTCTGTAGACTTGTTAAATGGTAATGAATAAAATTTACCATCAGGATAAGAACTGTTTTCGTTACGATAACCTTCAATAATATCTTTGAAGTCATCAATACCGTAAGTATTATCTTCGATATAGCTATCTAATTGAATAATAGCGTCTGAATCCATATAGACTGCAATGTTATTTCCATAAGCTTGAGCCATATGCGGTGCATCCTGCGCAACTAATGCAGCCATAACTTTTTGATGTAAGTCAGTGTAACCACCTTGGTAAGTAGCTTCAACAGTAATTCCGTATTCGTTTTCCTCGTTGAATCGTGCGACAAGATTGTCAACGGCATCACCAG
>CAJYBF010000234.1 GCA_913064935.1 uncultured Mollicutes bacterium | reverse complement strand
CAAAGAGCGGCTTTGTTAAACCTAATCGACTTGTCTCTTAGTGATGATTTTTATCATGCTGAAGAGCATTCGTTTATAGAGGCGATTTTAGATGAGTGGGATGTAACTCCAAAAATGAAAGCGAGTTTAGTTAGACTTGTATACATGGAAAAAGACCTTCGAGTGAAAGCGAAAATCACTCTTAGCGAATAATGAGAATTAATAAGAATTTTCAAAATGAAAAATCAACACTTTATTTAGTATCTACGCCAATAGGTAACTTAGAAGATATATCTTTTAGAGCCGTTAGCGTCCTAAATAGTGTTGATTTAATTTTTTGTGAAGATACCCGTGTTACCGGAAAATTGCTAAATCATCTAAATATCAAGAAAAAAATGTATAGTTATCATGAACATAACAAAGATTCTCAAGGGGCTTTCATAATTAGTAATTTAAATGAAGGTAAAAACATTGCGTTAGTCTCGGATGCAGGAATGCCTATTATTAGTGATCCTGGATTTGAAGTAGTGAAGGAAGCATTAGATAATTTTAATATAGTGCCGATACCAGGAGCTAATGCAGCATTAACTGCATTAATTGCTTCAGGAATTGCACCTAAGCCATTCACTTACTATGGATTCTTAGACCATAAACAATCTAAGAAGAAGTCTGAACTGGAGAAGTTAAAAGGAATAAATCATACACTAATTTTTTATGAGTCAATTCACCGAATAAGTAAAACACTTAAGTTGATGTTAGAAGTGTTTGGTGATAGAGAAATTGTGATTTGTAGAAAATTAACTAAAAAAATCGAAGAGTTCACTTTTGGAACGTTAAGTGAAGTTGCAAAAGAAATTGATACACTTAAAGGCGAGCTAGTATTAATCGTTTCTGGAAATAGCGATGAGTTAGTATACGAAGGTAGCGCAATGGATCACGTAGAATCATTTGTAAAAGATGGAACTTTGCCTAACGAAGCTATAAAAAAAGTCGCTAAATTAAGAGGATTAAGAAAACAAGATGTTTATAATGAATATCATTTAAAATAGTTGGAGGGTCTATGATTAAAAGATATAAAAGTTCAAATAGAATGAGTCAAGCAGTCGTACATAATAACACTTTATATTTATCAGGACAGGTTTGTGCTGAAGGTAGTGATATTGCTGAACAAACTACGTGTAGTTTAGATAAAGTAGAAGCATTGCTTAATGAATTTGGATCTGATAAAGAACATATTTTATCTGCTACAATTTATATTAAAGATATGGCGCTTTTTACAGACATGAACGAGATATGGGATAATTGGTTAGAAGAGGAGTTTAAACCTGTTAGAGCCTGCGTTGAGGCTCAAATGGCAAGGGAAACACTTCTGTTCGAAGTATCGATTATAGCCGCGTTAAAATAGGTCGGAATTACGAATGTGGTATTTGCGACTAATTGTTGACATACTTCATATTTATGCTATATTATATTTAATGAAATGATGAAGGAAAGAGAAGTTCCGAAAGTCTTCAAGAGAGTCCTGTTTGGTGAAAAAGGATAGACGAGTAGTTTCTGATGATGATTCTGGAGTTTATTAGTGGAAAGACTAATACGTAGGCCTTGCGTTAAAGGGAATAGAGTGCGAAGTTTATACTTCGAACTAAGGTGGTACCGCGAAAATTTCGTCCTTAGAAGAACTGATGTTCTTTAGGGACGTTTTATATTGAAGGGAGAATTGATATGAGTGAGCTATGGATTGTTATAATTATTATCAATGGGTTTGATTTGTTGCTATTTGGTGGGATAGGGTTGTTTATTCTAAAGAATGAGAAAATCTACTTAAAAGAAGAGGGTAGATGGATACCTGGATTCAACTTACCGAGATTGTATTCAGAACCTGGAGATGTTGTAAATCATGATGGCTTTAGAAAACATGTGGGATGGGCAATCATTAATTTCGGAATTTTGTTCACTATCGCCTTAACAGGTTTTGTGTTTATTCTCGAAAATGAACTTATGTCTGAAACGGCTAGTATAGGATTATCTTTATTAGTTATTTTTGGTTTGGTACTGTACTTGGTATATGTTATGTTCACCAAAAGTGAGAAGTACATTGAAAGAAATACGTCCAAAAGAATTAGGTACGATATATACTTATTCAGGATGATGATTGCTATTGCTATACTTACTTCGGCACCATTATTCTTCCAAAGTGAAAACATGCTAACTTTGATTATAGTATCAATGTTCTTAACTATGATTGTGGTTGTTTACTATATATATAAGATTTACGTACTATTAAAGGAAAACAAGAAGGATTTCTTGTAAGGAGGAGTATTATTTATGAAACCATATTATCTTACCACTGCGATCGCTTACACCTCGGAGACTCCTCATATTGGAAATGTTTATGAGATTATCCTTGCGGATGCTATTGCTAGATTTAAGAGGCTTGAAGGATATGATGTATTCTTTCAAACTGGAACTGATGAACATGGGCAAAAAATAGAAATGAGAGCTATTGAGCAGGGACTAACTCCACAAGCTTTCGTTGATAAGACCGCTGCCGAAATTAGAGGGATATTTGATTCTGTGAATATCTCTTATGATAAGTTTATTAGAACTACTGATGATTATCATAAATTGCAAGTTCAAAAGATATTTAAGAAGTTATATGAGCAAGGCGATATTTAGAAAGGAAAATATGAAGGACTTTATTGTGTAGCGTGCGAATCATTTTACACTGAAAGTCAATTAGTCGAGTATAAATGTCCAGATCGTGGAGATGCTGATACCGAAAATAAAGAAGAAGCATATTTCTACAGGTTGAGTAATTATCAAGATAGATTGGTTAAACATATAGAAGATA
>CAJYBF010000233.1 GCA_913064935.1 uncultured Mollicutes bacterium | reverse complement strand
GATGATATTCAAGAAAACATTGAATCGTTTATTTATAGGTGTTTAGAAATAAAAAGGGATGTTGTCAGTAAAGATGAAAGAGATTTAGGAGAAAGACATATCCTGAATTTTGGACATACTGTAGGCCATGCTGTAGAGGTCTTGAGTGAATTTGAGTTCCTACATGGAGAAGCAATTAGTGTTGGGATGGTTTCAGTAACAAATGGTTTGGTCCAAAAACGTATACTGGATGTTCTTAATAAATTTTCACTACCAACTCACTGTAATTTCAAGCTTAGTGAGGTAATAGATAAAATCAAAAATGATAAGAAAGTTTTAGGAGATAAAATAAGAATTATCCTTTTGAAAGATATCGGAGAAGCATATATAAAAGAAATAAATATCAATGAATTAGAAAACTATATTAGGATGTGATCTTATGAATTCTTTCGGAAAAAACATTAGAGTTAGTATCTTTGGAGAATCGCATGGTAGCCTTATTGGGATTACTATTGATGGACTACCAGCGGGACTAAAATTAGATTTAGATTTTATTAATGATGAACTGAATAAAAGAAAAAGCAAATCTTCACTTACAACTCCTAGAAGAGAAAGTGACGCTTTTGAGATAGTTAGTGGTTATTTCAATGAACACACAACAGGGACACCTCTCACATTTTTAATAAAGAACAATGACGTGAGAAGCACTGATTATAATAAATTTATACTAAGACCATCACATGCTGATATGGTTGCTTTTGAGAAGTTCGACGGGTTTCAAGATTACCGCGGTGGAGGGCATTTCTCTGGAAGACTGACTGCTTGTATCACAATTGTTGGAGCAATCTCTATGAGTGTTCTGAAAAACAAAGGTATTGAAGTGAAATCACAGATACTTAAGATAGGTGAGTTTTCTAACGTTAGTTATTTAGAAATGAGTTCAAAAAACATTTTGAAATCTTCTAGTGCAAACGAAAAGATAAAAGAAATAATTGAAAAAGTAAAATCAGAAAGCGATTCAATTGGCGGAATTACTGAAACGGCTATTGTAGGTCTAGAGCCTGGAATCGGCGAACCATTTTTTGATTCAATTGAAAGCACGCTCTCACATTTAATATTTTCTGTTCCTGGTATTAAAGGAATAGAATTTGGGACAGGATTTAACTTCGCTAATCTTCATGGCAGTGAGGCAAATGATGAATTACACTACCAAGATAAAATAGTTACTAAAACAAATAACTCAGGTGGCATTAATGGTGGTATATCAAATGGAATGCCGATAATTATTAGATCAGCTTTCAGACCGACACCAACTATAGGTAAGTCACAGAAGTCTGTGAATTATAATACGAAAGAAGCCATAGACGTTACAGGTAAAGGACGACATGATCCAGCTATAATCTTGAGAGGGTATCATGTAGTGAATAGTATTGTAGCATTTGGTATCTTGGATTTAATAGTAAGAAATGAGGGTGCAAAATGGATGCTCTAAAAGAACTCAGAACTAAAATAGATTCTATTGATGACAAAGTTTTTATCCTTTTGAATGAAAGATTTACAATTACATCTGAAGTTGGAAAATATAAAAAGGACAATTCTAAGGTTGTTTTGAACCTAGATAGAGAAAATGAAATCTTAGATAGAATTAGCAGTTTCGAGTTTGATAGTGAAATAAAGAAGTTGTACAAGAAATTGTTTGAAATAAGCAAAGATCAGCAGAGGAAATAATATGTTTTATTTAATTGGAAAATCTCTAAAACATAGTTTAAGCGAACAAATTCATCACAAACTAAGTCCAATAAACTATCGTTGTTTAGAGCTGGACTCATTAGATGAATTTTTCTTGCGAAAGGATTTTGCTGGATTAAACGTGACTATTCCATATAAGGAAGAAGTAATGAAATATTTGGACTCTATAGATGATAAGGCAAAGCAAATTGGAGCAGTAAACACTGTTATTAATAGTAATGGTCTACTTACTGGCTATAATACGGACTATGACGGATTTATTGGATTACTTCAAAGAAATGAAGTGAACATTAAAGACAAAAGAGTTCTTGTGTTGGGTACTGGTGGAAGTAGTAAAACTGTAAAACAGGTTTGCTTGGATCTGTCTGCACAATCCATTTCCTTTTGTTCAAGAACAAATGGTGAGAATGTATTCACTTATAAAGAGGTTGAGGGACTTGATTTTGAGATTGTAATAAATACAACACCAAATGGTATGTCACCGAACAATGATGATGGATTATTACTTGATATTAACAAATTTGATAGCCTAGAAACAGTAATTGATTTGATTTACAATCCACTTTCGACTAAACTTCTATTAAGTGCTGATATTAATGTGAAAACAATCAATGGATTATATATGCTCGTTCATCAAGCATATGTTGCTCATAAATTGTTTATTAACAGGGATATAAGTATAAAGGTTGTAGAAGCAATTTATAGAAATTTGTTATTTGAGAATATGAATATAGTCTTAATAGGAATGCCAATGAGCGGGAAAAGTACTTACGGAAAAAGAATTAGTAAAAGATTTAACAAGCAGTTTATTGATAGTGACGATGAAATAGTAAAACTAGAAGGTAAAACTATTCCAGAGTTATTTGAAATAGGAGAAAACCATTTTAGGAAAGTCGAATCTAAAGTGATTAATAGTTTTTCAAGAGACCACAATCAAGTTATTGCTTGTGGCGGAGGAGTAATCAAAAATAAGAAAAATATTGATTCTCTTAGACAACATGGAATTATAATATTTTTGGATAAACCCCTTGAGGAATTACAAAAAATTGATAGCCTAGATAGACCACTAATTAAGAATAAGAAATCTATCCTCGATTTGTATGAGGAAAGAATTGATTTATATAAGAAATATTCAGATTATACACTGATTGATTACAAACTA
>CAJYBF010000232.1 GCA_913064935.1 uncultured Mollicutes bacterium | reverse complement strand
AGAAGATATTTATAAACCATATATCTTACTAAATGGTGAATATGTTCCAGTAGTAGTAAATAATTCTGAGGAGCTTGCTGAAGCGTTAGATTTTGCGCCTAGCATTTATTTGACTAGTGGAGTTTATGAATTAACTTCAACTTTGAATATCAATAGACCAGTAATCTTATCTGGTTCTGATATGGCTGAAGTTACGTTAGATGCATCGTCATTTAATTCATATGCTATAGCGATTACAGTTAGTGATGTAGAAATTAATAATGTTACACTACTTAATGGTGAACAATACGGATTCAAAGTATCAGGACCAACTGTAATTGAAAATATTACAATGGAAAATGTTACTGCAACTGGATTAGGTTCAGGAACTGAAAGCTGGACAGGATTTGACTTTAATAGTGTAAATAACATTACATTAACAAATGTTACATCTGAAGATAGTAAAAAGTTCGGATTTGCATTTACTAACTCAAACAATGTTGTTGTTACTGATATGTATGCAAGCGGTAACGGTTGGGGGGATGTAAATATTTCAGCATGGGATCATGCAGGCTATTCACAACCAGTTGGAACTGTGGACAATATCATATTTAATGGTGTTGCTCAATTAGCAGGTGGTTTCGTTCAACTTGAAACTAACAACGTTACAGATGGTATTACAGGAGTAGACGGAGTAATTACTGGTGTAGTATTTGAACCAAGTACTGGTTATGTAGCATCAGACCAATTTGCAAAATTCGCAAGTGATGATACTCAAATAGCGTGGGCATTAGTATACACTGTACCAGAAAGTTAATAAGGAATTTAAATATAACAAATAGAACCTGACTCCACGTAGGTTCTATTTTTTCTATGTTCCTTTCAGTTATATATCATAATGTTGCAAGGTGATATATAATGATAGATAAAGTAACGTTACATAGAGCGAAAATATATTATGGAAAGATGAATAAGTTTCTATAAAAGAATTCAAAAAAGTGGCTAATGTTACTTAACTATAATGTTTTTAGAATCAGATGAAAATAATAAACGAGGCATATCTAAGCAACCTCAGTAAGCATTCTGTAAATGCGCGGTTAGACCATTTACAATAATATAATAGTATGTTAAAATGTTTAGGCGAGAAAATCGCACCTTGCTCTCAATGAGGGCCATAGACCATAAGGAGGTAAATGAATGACTAAATACGAAGCAATGTACATCATTCAACCAAACTGTGAAGAAGAGAAAAGAAAAGGTTTAATTGAACAATTGAACGGAATATTCTCTACTGTTACAGAAGTTGATGAATGGGGTATGCGCGAATTAGCGTATGAAATCTTAAAACATACTAGTGGATATTATGTTTTAGCAAGAGTTGAAGCTACGTCAGAAGAAGTAGAAGAATTCGAACGTGTTTGTAGAATTAGAGAAGATGTTATTAGATTCATGATCGTAAGAGAAGCAGAGTAGGTGACCTTATGATAAATCGAGTAGTATTAGTAGGGCGTCTTACAAAAGACCCTGAACTAAGATATACTAATTCAAACATAGCTGTTGGAACTTTTACAGTTGCTGTAAACAGAAATTTTACATCAGCAGATGGTAAAAGAGAAGCCGATTTCATTCCATGTGTTGTTTGGAGAAAACAAGCAGAGAATGTTGGGAAATATCTACATAAAGGAAGTTTAGTAGGTATTGACGGTCGTATTCAAACGAGAAACTATGAAGCAAATGATGGAACTCGAAGATACATTACTGAAGTAGTTTGCGACAATGTTAAATTTTTAGACACTAAAGAATCAGCGGGGCAAAATAGTTTCGCTAGTAAAAATGATTATCAACCAAGTGCTCAATTTAAAGAAGAAAAGGAAGAGGATCCATTCTTCGCTTCAAGTAATATTGAGATTGATGATGATGATCTACCGTTTTAAGGAGGATATATAATGGAACGAGGAAATTTTCGTAAAAGAAGAAGAAAAGAATGCTTCTTCACTAAAAACAAAGTTAAACATATAGATTATAAAGATGCTGACATGCTTAAAAAGTATATTTCTGATCGTGGTAAAATCTTACCAAGAAGAATTACTGGTACGAAAGCTAAATACCAACGTAAATTAGCTATTGCTATCAAAAGAGCAAGACATATGGCATTAATCCCATTTGCTAGACAATAAGACTAAAATGATTTTCATTCGAAAATCATTTTTTTTATCCCTTATAAATGATATAATAATAAGAAGTGAGTGAGGTGTTTTCATGAGTAAAAAAGCAATAATTAGACTGCTAATCATCTTGTTTTTATTAGTGGGAAATATCTTAGCAATTTATTTGATTAATTCTATGGATATTAAAATATACTACACGATCGGGTTGGTCGTGGTTTTAGCATTGATTTACTTAACTAACGAAGAGATGCTTAAGAAAAATCAAAACAGAGTTTATTGGTTAGAAGATAAACTTGGACAAATGAACCAAATCACGTATCATGCAAAACGCGCTGGTGAGGTTTCTTTGAATGATTATCCTATTGGTATATTCATTTTTGATGAGGACCATGAAATAAAGTGGAGCAATAATTTCGTTATTGATCTATTTGGAAGTAGCTTGATTGGTAAGACATTGGGTTCTTTAAGTGAAGAGATCGCTAGAAATGTTGAAGAAAGCAACAGTTCGTTTATTATTGAGGTGGATGATTTCACTATATCGTTTACTTATAATCAGGAGTTTGGAGTTTTATATTTCTCGGACATCTCTGAAAATGTAAAACTTGCTGACAAATATATGAATAGAAGATTAACTTTGGGATATTTAGCATTGGGTAACTTGTACCAAACAAGGAGAACATTGTGTGTACATGTAAGAAGTAATATCATAGAAAATAAGTCTTCTAAAAATAGTGAAAGTGCAGGTCAAA
>CAJYBF010000231.1 GCA_913064935.1 uncultured Mollicutes bacterium | reverse complement strand
TGAAGATGTAACCATCCTCTAATACCTCTATTTGAGCGCCCATATTTTTAAGTATATCAACTATTGATTTATCTCCTTGAATAGATAATAGATTCATTCCTTTACAAGTGATATTTCCATTTAGTAAACAGCTACTGCGAATAAAGCTAATTGAGAATAATCACACTCAATGTAGTAATCATTCGCTTTGTAGGATTGATTACCTTTTATCAGTATTTGATTACTTTCTAGTGTAACTTTGATTCCAAAATGATTTAGCATATGAATTGTCATTTCAACATAGTTCTTTGACTCGAAGTCACCTTCGATAATTATTCTAGAATCACCATCTAGTGTTGGTAGGATAAACAATAATCCGCTTATAAACTGTGAACTAACGTTTCCTTTTATATAGTAATCTTTTGGAATGAAATCACACCTAATACGGATGCTATCATTTCCGGGCTCATAAGTTCCAGATAAATCTTTAATAATGTTTTCATAAATAGACATCGGTCTTTTCAATAAACTTGCCTTACCGGTTATTGAAAACTCTTGATGTGACATACAAAGTATCGGAATCATAAATCTAAGAGTTGATCCTGATTCATTACAATCTACCAGTGCTTGACTTGCTTCTATTTTTTCAGTGCCATCAATAGTTATTGAATCCTCTTTAATTTCAAACTTTGTCCCAATTGATTTTAGTGCATCAATAGTAGCTAATACATCTTCGCTAAAAATCACATTTTTTATTGTGCTTCTTCCTTTAGATAATGCTGCACAAATTAATGCTCGATGTGTATAACTTTTAGATGGAGGTATAACTACTTCTCCTTTTAAAAATCCAGGGCTTATATTAACTTTCATTTAATCTCCCCAACTTTTCCTTTGCGTCTTCCATTAATGCCTCTAGTTTATCAATATCATCATTTTCTAATGATTTACGGTATTTAGTTAAGTTATCTATTAATAAATCAACCTTGTTCACTAAATTTTCTTTGTTTCCAAAAAATAGTTCTCCCCAAAGTTTAGTATTTATGTTTGCAATTCTAGTTAAGTCTTTATAGGAATCACCTATAAATAACTTGGTGTTATATTTAAAATCATCACTATTTACTAATGCTAAAGCGATTATATGAGTTAGTTGAGAAGTATATGAGATGATTTCATCATGTTCTTTAGCCGTAATCTTACTTACTTTTTTGAATCCTAATTCCAAAGCTAACTCTTCTACAAGATTAATATTACTAATCTTATTTCTAGGTGTTGGAGTTATTACATAATTTCCATTTTTGAATATGCCTTTGTAGGAATTTTTAACTCCAACAGTTTCTCTACCTGCAACAGGATGTGCAAATATAAAGTCCAAGTCGTCTCTTAGCACATTTTCAATCTCTTCAACTAACTTTTCTTTGATACCAGCGGCATCAGTTAAAATAGCATTAGTTTTAAAAAAAGCATTGTACTCAGTCACAAAATCTAGAATCTGATTTGGATATAGACAAATAATAACTAAGTCGCATTTTGAAAGAATCTCTTTTGGATTCTCAAACCCCTTATCAATAATCCTATTCTTCTCTGCATAAGAAAGAGATTTTGCATTTATATCAATACCATAAACAGTATGATTATCTATTAAGTTCCTAGCATATGTACCACCTATAAGACCTAATCCAACTATTCCGACTATCATATATACTCCTCCTTAAGTAACGTAATTCGTATTGTTTCTTATTATACATTATTTTGTCTTATGTATCAAAAGGGCATTGACGATAGAATTCAAATATTCTTGTTGAGAACATTTGTTACGTATTTTTTTAGTCATCATAAAAAAAGACAAATTTCTATGGTGGAAAACCTCTATTATTTGCTATAATGAATTGTATGCTAGGAGGAGAAGAGTAAATGGATATTATTTTAAAAAACTTATCAAAAATTTTTGGAAACGTAGAAAGTAATCATACAGTAGCAGTCGATAAATTAGACTTAGTTGTTCCTTCGGGTAAACTTGTAGGATTATTAGGGCCATCGGGTTGTGGAAAATCAACAACTTTATTCATGATAGCCGGGTTACATGTACCTACAGGTGGTGAGATATTTTTCGGAGATGAGAATGTTACTGAAATACCTGCAGAGCAAAGAGGAATAGGATTAGTTTTCCAAAACTATGCCTTATATCCTCATATGACTGTTCGTCAAAACATTTCTTTCCCATTAATAAACTCTAAAGAGTTCAAGGCCTCATTTAAACCAAACAAGGAAAAAACACAGGAGTTTAAAAAGCAAATCGATGAGCTTAAATCGTCAAATGGTAGTCCCGATAAAATAGAGAAATTATCTGTTGAATTAGAAGAGTACTTATCTCAATTTTCACATTCAAGAAAAAAATATAAAGCCGAAGTTGAGCGAATAGTAGTCGAAACTGCTGAAATAGTTGATATAGAGGATCTTTTAGATAGAAAACCTTCACAACTATCTGGTGGTCAACAACAGCGTGTAGCTATCGCTAGAGCATTGGCAAAAAAACCAAAAGTTCTTCTTTTAGATGAACCATTAAGCAATTTAGATGCAAGACTTAGATTACAAACTCGAGAAGAGATAAAAAAAATACAAAGAAAAACTGGAATCACAACAATCTTCGTTACTCATGATCAAGAAGAAGCAATGAGTATTTCAGATGAGATAGTTGTTATGAAAGATGGTGTCTTACAACAAATAGCAGCTCCTCATGAGATGTATAATAATCCTAAACATGCTTTTGTAGCAAAATTTTTAGGGAATCCACTTATCAATGTTTTCGCTGTTGATATAAGAAATGAGCATATCATGCTTAATGGAAGCAAGGTTATGGAATATGATAAACAATACCAAACTGCAAACTTAGATGCAAGAACAGCAACATTCATGGCAAGCAAAACAGA
>CAJYBF010000230.1 GCA_913064935.1 uncultured Mollicutes bacterium | reverse complement strand
AGAAAAACATGAAAGAATGAATTCTACTAAGTATGTGAAAAGAACCTGAGAGAGAGAATATTACGCGCCTAAGCATGGTTGTGATTGTTGCTTGTACGTAGACAGAGAGGTAGACCTACCATTCAGATATTATTATGTTCCATTAAGTAAAGCACTCATAGTTGAGAAATATTCTAAACAATCTTATGCTGAAAGCGGAAATCTTGTAGCTGTACTAATAGGTACCAAGTTCAAGACTCTTGAAGACACTATTCTTAATAAAATTCCAAGGCAAACTGTCTTTAATATTGTTCATGCTGCCGAGTTTATTAATGTGCACAAAGCTAAAAGCGATGTTAAATCACTATACATTCAATTAGATGAAAAATATGTACATACTCAAAACACAAATCGTTCTCCTAAGATGATTAAGATAGCTGTCATCTATACTGGTAAAGAAAGAGTTTACCACAACCGATATAAACTTAAAAAACGCTTTGTTATCGCAAGTGATGAATCTGCAGATACCATTAGAATGAAAATACTTCATTATATAAACGATACTTACAATGTAGACGGAATCGAAAATGTAATTCTTTCTGGTGACGGGGCTGAGTGGATTGAGAATTGTAAGACAATTTTTAAATTCAATAAATATACTAATGTAATTTATATCCTAGACAAGTTTCATACACATCAGGCAATAAATCATATCACTAAGGGTGATGAGTACAAGCAATTGCTTAGAGATTATTTGAATCACGATATGAAAAAGGATTTTATTGTTCTTTGTAACTTCATTATTTACTCATCTCCAAACAGAAAGGAAATCATTGAAGAAAAAAGAAATTACATAATAAAGAACTGGAACGCAATACAACGACAAAAGAGTAAATTAAACTTAGGATGTAGCGTAGAAGGTCATGTCTCTCATGTGTTGGCAGCTAAACTTACCGCTAGACCTAAGGGCTATTCCCTTAAGCGTCTTTCACAAACTGTATCCATTCGTTCTATGTATGTCAATAAAGTCGACATAAAAGAAAGTTATCTTGCTAACAATACTGATTATGTAAAATCTGATAAACTGATCATTAAAATCACCGATGATAGACAACCAATACTTAATATTTTGAACAACAGAAATTCTGGTCTTTGTCATTACATTAGAAAAATTTCTTAACAAAGGGACAATGCTAAAACATCATCCTCACTTCTTGTAACATATTTTTTCCAAATTCATTTGACACTAACCTGTTTAGAAATAACCATAATATACAGTGATAATTGCAATAACTCCAGCTAATATGTAAATCAGTCTAGCGCCAGTTTCACCGGCAATTCTTACGAGCCTTTGACCACGTCTTGAAGAAAGTCCAAATTTCAAAATACCTATCCCAAATATTAAATAAAGAGATAAAGCAACAATTATGTAATCTATCGGTTCATACATAGAAAAGTCCATTATTTCTCCTCCTCAATCTCATTAACTTCTACATCAATATAATCTTTAATATTAATAATATCTTTTTTTACATCATCTTTTTTCTCGTATGTTCCAATTAACCCAGACAGTTGTTTAGTGATAAAAGCGATAACAGTAACATCGTCTAGAAACCCAACTATAGGAATAAAATCAGGTACTATATCAAGTGGTGAAACAAAATAGATAATACCCCCAATTATCATCATTAGTTCTTTTTTAGGAATTACGAAATCGTCTTTGAAGTAATCTATAGTCATTTTAATAAATCTAGTAAGCCCTTCTATGCCATCTTTAAACTTGTCTTTGTTAGTGCCCATTTTTTCATAGGCCTTGTTTCCTAATTCTTGGAACTTATCCATAGACGAGTAATCTTTAGATTTCTCAATCCATTTTGTTTGTTCTTGTTTGAATTTATCAATTATCTTTTTAGCGTCCATATACACCTCTTACTTAAATTATATCATAACACGCTAATACTCTACACATACTAAAAGGCATATTTTTACAACCACTAGACTTGTCTTAACTGAAGAACTTCTATATAATAGGAATGCTTATAGCCGCAGTTCATATACCATCCTGCGAAATCAAAACTAGGAGGACACAAAATGAGTAATGAACTACTATGGGTTAGTTGGATCATAATAAACTTTATTATGATAACTATCTCCTATAAATTATTTGGGAAAACAGGTTTATTTATTTGGATAGCATTTGGTACAGTACTTGCAAATATTCAAGTTACCAAGAATATTGAATTATTCGGATTTGAAGCAACGCTAGGAAATATTATGTACGGGACATTGTTCCTAGTGACTGATTCAATCGGAGAAATGTTCGGGTACGAGGAATCAAAAAAAGCTGTAAAAATTGGTTTCTTTACGCTTATCTCAACAGTTATCATAATGCAGATAGCTCTTGTCTTTACACCCACTGTATGGGATGAAGGGCATGCTGCACTTAATTATACATTTGGTTTAATCCCAAGGATTGCACTCGGGAGTATTATTGCCTACCTAATAAGTCAATTCTTAGATATCAATCTCTTTATTAGAATTAAGAATAGGTTTCCAGATAACAAATATTTATGGTTAAGGAACAACGGATCAACAATAATATCGCAGTTAATAGATACACTAATCTTTGTGCCAATTGCATTCTTAGGTGTGTATGACTTCAGTATAGTAGTATCAATATTTTTTACTACTTACCTATTTAAAGTTTTAGTTGCATTCGCAGATACTCCATTTATTTATTGGATAAAAAAAATTAAACCTTTATCAGAAAATTAAAGGGGCTGTAAAGAAATAGAAACTAAACAGTTCAAATAACGCAAAAGGCGAACCCTGTAAAGGAGTCGCCTTTTTTGGTATAATTAAGTATGACAAATACAATAAGAATAAAAAAAAATTTTAAACCATTTCATTTAGTTTTACCATTATAA
>CAJYBF010000229.1 GCA_913064935.1 uncultured Mollicutes bacterium | reverse complement strand
TGTTAGAAGTTGTAGGTTATGTAGTTATTTCTAATTAACGAATTAAAATCATAAAATGGTTAAGGGAATGATGGTGGAATCTTATGAAAAAATACTTTGGTACTGACGGTATAAGAGGAGTGGCGAATCACTTTTTAACTCCTGAGCTATCCTTTAAACTTGGAAAAGTATTGGGACACAAAGTGAAACAACTGGATAGTAAGAATAGACCCTATGTTTATGTGGGGAAGGATACTAGATTAAGTAGTCCTTTGTTAGAGTATAGTTTAATAAGTGGGTTTTTGAGTAGTGGTGTTGATGTGAAAAGATTACATCAAATACCAACTCCTTGTGTAGCATATTTAACTGCTAGCACTGAAGCTAGCTTAGGAGTTATGGTTTCTGCTAGTCACAATCCATATTATGATAATGGAATTAAAATTTTTTCGAATGATGGAATGAAACTAACTGATGAAGAGGAATTAGAATTAGAGAAAATGATAGAGGAAAACTCATCAGTCGAAGTTATTAATGACCAAATAGGAGCAGTACTTAACAGACATGAGAGTATGTATCAGTATATTGAGAGTTTGTATTTTAGTGTTAAGAATAGATTCGATGGATTAAGAATCGGATTAGACTGTGCAAATGGTTCAACAAGTATATTGGCAAAAAGATTATTTGCTAGATTAGGTGCTACTGTTATAACAATCAATGATGAGCCAAACGGGCTAAACATCAACGAAAATTGCGGAGCAACTGACACTAAGCAACTAGAAGATCTAGTTAAAAGTAGTAAACTAGATTTAGGATTTGCTTTCGATGGAGACGGAGATAGAGTAATCGCCATTGATGAGTTGGGAAACATTATTGATGGAGATTTTATGCTTTATGTTTTTGCAAAGCATATGAAAGAAGAAGATAATTTAAGAGGAAATACAGTTGTAACTACAGTAATGAGTAATATGGGACTATACAAAGCATTAGAGGAAGAGAATATTGATAATAAATCAACAGATGTTGGAGATAGATATGTCTTGCAGGAAATGCTAGAAAATGATTATAACTTAGGTGGAGAACAGTCAGGGCATGTAATAATGCTTGACTATAATACTTGTGGGGATGGAATGTTAGTAGCATTACAATTCACTTCATTAATTGTAAAATACAATATGAAATTATCAGAACTAGTGAAAGACATGACTAAATATCCTCAAAAACTTGGTAAAGTTGTTGTTCCTAATAAGGAATTAATTATGAATAATTCAGAATATTTCAAACATATAGAAAAGTATAATCTAGAACTTGGTTCTGACGGTAGAATATTGGTAAGACCAACTGGAACTGAACCTGTTATTAGAGTTATGGTTGAAGCTATTACTGAAGAATTATGCAATAAATACTATGACTTAGCTTATGCTGAGTTAAAAAATATTATATAGGGTGATTATATGAATACTTATGGATTGATTTTAGCTGGAGGTAAAGGCACTAGAATGAATGATTCATTACCTAAAGTTGCACAAAAAATATTAGGTAAGGAATTTATTAATTATGTATACGATGCTCTTGATTTAGCAGGTATAGAAAAAATATATCCTATAGTTGGATATAAAAGAGATATAGTTCTTGCCTGTAGAGACTTTGAGAATTATTTTGTTCAGGAAAAGCAACTTGGTACAGGGCACGCTGTTCAAATGGCGTATGAGAACCTTTATGATAAAGAAGGACTTTGTGTCGTAATTGCTGGCGATCAACCACTTATTACTAGTGAGTCCTTAAAAGAGTTAATAAGAGTACATAAAAAGAATGAGAATCATTTGACATTGTTAACAGCGATTAGCCCAGATCCTTATGGATATGGTCGAATAGTGAGAGATGGAAATGAAGTAATAAAGATAGTAGAAGAAAAAGACGCAACAGAAAAGGAAAAATTGATTGATGAAGTTAATATTTCTACTTTTTGTTTTGATAACAAGTTATTATTCAAGTTTATTAAGGAATTAAGAAATGAAAATAAGCAAAAAGAATTGTACTTAACAGATGTTTTGTCTATTTTTAAAAGAGAACATTTAAAAGTAGAAGCTGTAAGTGCATTGACTTACGAAGAAACAATAGGTATTAGCGATAAATCAGACTTAGAAAAAGCTACTACATTTCTTAGAACCAAGATTAATCAGAAACATATGATAAATGGTGTATCCATAATTGATTCAAGCAATACTTACATAGGGCCGGATGTTAACATCGGGTCAGGAACGATAATTTATCCTGGTAGTGTATTAGAAGGTAAAGTTACGATTGGCGAAAATTGTTTGATTCAAGCTTCATATATTTACGATTCAAGCCTTGGTAATAATGTTACAGTTGGACCTTTCGCACACATAAGACAAAACTGTGTCTTAGGTAATGATATAAGAATAGGTAATTTTGTTGAGATTAAGAAAAGTACGCTTGATGATGGTGTAAAAAGTGCTCACTTAACGTATTTAGGCGATAGTGAGATTGCTAAGAATGTTAATATTGGATGCGGTACAATAACTGTAAATTATGATGGAAAAAACAAGCATAAAACAATTATTGAAGAAGGTGCATTCATTGGCAGCAATGCAAATTTGATTGCTCCAATTACTATTGGTAAGAACTCTAAAATTGCTGCAGGTAGTACAATTACGAAAGATGTACCAAATGATTCTTTGGCAATAGCAAGAGAAAGAGAAACGATAAAAAAAGACTATTATAAAAAGTAAAAGAACGCTCTATAATCTTATTCTTTAAGAAAAAAGAACTTTAGAGATTTCTCATTGATGATGTATGAGTATAGAATTTAGATAAAAATTTGCGGAGGTTTTTCTATGAAAAATATCAAATTTCCTATAGTATTCCAAATTGTTTTTTTTATTGCTTTGTTAGGATTACCGCCACTATTATAT
>CAJYBF010000228.1 GCA_913064935.1 uncultured Mollicutes bacterium | reverse complement strand
CCCACAGTGCTTTGTTGTCGGCGTCAATCTACTACCTTCTACATCCCAGATTTCATATAACACACCCAGACCATGATATTACATTCTACACCCACACTCGTCTATCACGTCCATTGTTACCTCGGTTTTTAACTGATTGTGATCTGAGCGGCCAGTGATTTTCATCACAGTCCCCGAAAAAAGAACAAGATACTTCTTTATTAGAACTTTTTGGATTATAAACTATAAATCTATCATCTAAGTACGATTCTATAACCGGCTTGACCTCGGTTTCCCAGTCCAATTCATTGTTCTCACACCCAGGTCTCGGTAATGCTATTTTGGTGAATCCATGCCTGTTTACGATGGTGAGCATAAGCTTTACAGATTGATCGATCAAACCCATGTTGAATTTGGTTTCTAAAGTGTATTTAGTTGGGAGTGAACAGAAATGTGGTTTTTCACTTCTGATAAATAGACAAGGTGTGTTGCCATGTTCTATAATGTGATTGCCAAAATACCGAGCGACATTAGAATCCGTTTGCTTGGCTTCCAAAGCAATTCCGTTTTTCATTCCCAATTCACCATTTTCATCAATAACGTTATCAGTAAGTATACAAATAACATCAACGTCACTGTGCCATATATATCCTTCTTTTTCTATCATTTTTTCACTTCCATAAACTATAAACTATAAATCGATTATCCAGTAATGGTTCGATGACTGGCTTGACTTCGTTTTCCCAATCTAATTCTCCATGTTCACATCCTGGACGTGGTAATGCTATCCTAAGAAAATTCTTTTTATCGGTGTCCATAATAGCGATCATAAGCTCTATAGAACGCTTGATTAGACTTAATTCAGGATTATCCCGGCACTTATGTTTAATCGGCAATGAACAGAAATTCGGGTTTATGTCTGTACGAAAGAGACAAGGAGTATTTCCACGTCTTTCGACATGTTTAGCGAAGTAGAAAGATACATTACTATTAAATTCCGTGACTTCCAAAGCAACGCCTCTTTCCATTATTAACTCACCCATCATGTTAATATCACTATTGGTGGGTATGCAAATAACGTCTGCATTACTCTTCCATATATTTCCTGGCTTTTCTATCATAAAATCGCCTATTATTTTACCAAGGTTTTGCTCTGCGTTAGAATCAGATATTTGAGAGAACTAAGTATCGTGAAATCAATTTCACTTAAATCATTACGACCTAAACAAGTGTTGATTTGAGTGAGTAATTAATCTTGTGATACGAGTACCATCTTGATCACTCAGAGTGTTTTCTGATTATAATAGGCATCGGTTTGACATCGCAGTCTTTACACCATCCAATCAAAGGATTCAATAGTGCATCGTCACGCAATTTCTCTGCTTCATCCATAGAATCCAATTCTTTGGTTTCATTGATTATCTTTCCACACTCTGGACATCTAAGTATTACTTTCATTATTATCCCTCTTTATGAAAAACATATGGCCCATACCCACATGCATTTGTAATGGTGTTAATGTCTTATTGCTTTTTAAGCAAATATCAGAAGCAAAGTCCTCACCATACACTGTCTTTACGAATTTCCTATCGCCTAATAAAGTCATGTAGTAGATATCGAACTCTCCCGCTTCAATTTTCATAGCTTCAACTTTTTCCAGTATTTCAATTCTCTGTTTTTTTGGGATAGAAGTTAAATCGAAAACCTGTTCGTTCTCTTCTGGAGTCAAACCGGATTTTAATATAACATCGGCAATTGACCTTGAAAGGTATTTATCTGTCACCAGTTCCTGCGAACCCTCAACAAATTTTATAGCGACAAAAACTTCCATACTCACTCCAGTATAATTAATGCCATCTATGATCATTTCATATCACCATAGTTTATAGATGCAAGTGATACTATAAAAGGTATACGGTCTGAGAGAAAGATGATTATCTCCATTCAAATTTTTCATTTTTATAGATGAACTTGAAGTAAATCAAGAGTATGAATGTGTATTGAATAAAATACGCAGGGGCTTCCATAAATGACTGATAGGTCTTGTTGGTGCGCATCCGGTATAACTTATCCATGCAGCCGGAAAATTTATCAATGAACGATTAGAAATATCGGCTTCCCAGAAAAAACGAATTTCTATATTTTCAAGAGGTATTCCATAAAAACAATATAATTGGATTACATGTATAAATTCATGTAAAAAAATAGAAATTATTACCAATGAGAAGACAGCGACTATAAACCGGATTAAGTTTTTGACATTCATATTTATCAGTTCTCTATTTTATAATCTATATTGAATGTGTTCTTAAGAAAATCGTAGTCCTTTTTCACTACTCTTTTCAAAAACTGTATTTCATTTCCTAAATGCTCTAAGGCACGATAATCTCCTAATCATTTCGTCTCTTCCTCAGACATTCTCATTCTCTTTATTTTTTCATTGGATATTCTAATATTAGCAGAGTCAAGTTTTACACTACCCGCTTGTTGCGCAGTTAATTCAATTATCAAATCAGGTGTGGAAGTGATAACCTCTCCGTTTTCAAATTGTACAGTTATACTGTCCGTGTCTCTTTGAAGTATCACACCAATTCCTTCATTTGAACACCTATGAGCAGCTAATTGTCCTAATAACATGTCTGATTACCTCTTCAATGATCTATCGTTACTACGCCCCTCTCCTGGCACTTTTCACACCTACACAATTCCCATCGCCATCTATCTTCCGCACCCATGAGGCAATAGTGAGGATCAGTGTTATTATCCTTAAATGATCTGCTAAGTGATTCTTGCATAGGCATCTTTTTTCTTACAAATTCTTCAAAGCTTATTAATAATTCCTCATCTCTAAGTGATCAGTTATAAGTGTAATGATTAAACCAAGTGATACACTAACTTTCGATTTAGAGGAATTTAACTTTTGTGGTTTTCTCCTTCTCCAT
>CAJYBF010000227.1 GCA_913064935.1 uncultured Mollicutes bacterium | reverse complement strand
TTAACTACCTCATGTTTGTAATACTTGATTATGCTTTGTTAGTTGAATTATTTGCGAGTTCCTCTATGTTCCCAAATAAATCGATAATCTCAATATCATGTGTTACTAAACTAAAGCATGAACTAAGAAACTCAGTATCGGTAATCTTAGGTTCCTTCATATCAGGAAGGAATATTCCTATATATAAGATTGTAAACAATGGCCAAATGGTATCTCCATCAGTATCCAAAATTGCCACTTATCATCAAGACGTCATAAAATCAGTCTTTAGGACCTCTATTGTATATTTCATATATAAGCTTAAATCAGTGTTTATAGAGTTCGAATCTTTTTTGTGATACCACAATAAAAGAATGAGAAAACTCTGCTTATCCTTTTCTGTCTCAAATAGAAATTTAATTTATCTACTGTTTAAGTAGGATTCCCATTTCCTACTTTTTTTTTAGGGTGGAAAGCAAGTTTCCATGACATATATTATAAATCCCTTGAAAACTTAATAATATAAAAGTTTCAATCAGTATTTTGAGAGTTCGGGTTTTCCTAAGGTGCCATTTAAAAAACAAAGTAAGTTCTCACTTACTTTGTTTTATTAAAATATATCTTATATTTGTCAGAAACATTATTCATACTCGGAAAAAACGGTCTTGATTATAGCTAAAATCTCCTCTAACTGGTCTTTAGTTTGAATTGCAGTAACGCTTGTTCTTAGTAATGACTCGCCTTCAGGTACGGCAGGTGGAATAACTGGGTTCACGTAAACACCATTATCCAACAGTTTTTTTGTCACAAAGAATGTCTTCATATCATCCCTAATCATTATTGGAATGATTGGAGTTTTTGATTCGCCACAATCTAATCCAATTGATTCTAAACCAGCTTTAAAGAATCTTGCGTTTTCATTAACTCTAGATATTCTTTCGCGCTCACTCTCTAAAATTTTGATTGCTTCTAATGCGGCTGCAGCATTTGAAGGTGATATTGAAGCACTAAAGATAAATGATCTTGATAGATGCATTGCATGATTAATAACTTCACTACACCCAACAACAAAGCCACCCAAACTTGCAAACGATTTACTAAATGTTCCCACAATCAAGTCGACTTCATCCTCAAGGTCATAATATGCAGCAGTACCTCTACCGTTCGGTCCGATAACTCCAACTCCGTGAGCATCATCTACCATTACTCTAGCTTTATATTTTTTTGCTAATTCTACTATTTTAGGAAGATTGCAAATTTCACCCTCCATACTAAAAACACCATCAGTTATAATTAATTTACCCTTATCATCAGGTAGAGATTTTAGGATTCTTTCTAAATCCTCCATGTCGCTATGCTTATACTTTATTAGTTTTGCAAAGGATAGCCTACAACCCTCCACGATAGATGCATGATTAGTTCTATCACCGATGATGTAATCTCCCTTTCCAGCAACAGCTGGAATTATACCTAGATTTGCTTGAAACCCAGTACTAAAGGCAATGCAAGCTTCTTTATTCAAAAATTTAGCTAACTTTTCCTCTAATTCTATATGTAATTTTAAGGTTCCATTCATAAATCTTGAACCAGAACACCCAGTTCCATATTTTTTTATAGCATTTATAGATGCCTCTTTAACTCGAGTATCTTGAGTTAGCCCTAAATAGTTATTCGACCCCATCATGTATATCTTCTTACCGTCTAATGTTAATTCACTTTGTTCACCTGAATCAAATATTTTAAAAAACGGGTAAACCCCCAATTGTTTTACCCTATCAGGTAAATCGTAATCATAGCATTTCTTAAATATATCCATAATTATCCCCCCCCGTACATCTTAGATATAATTATCTCAGTAATTCTTGCAGGCAACATTTTTCTAAGTATTCCTATCAATTTATATTCAACACCTACAATTTTTCTAATTGGCGGGTTAACTCTATTTAAAATTGATTTTAACTCTTTAATGACAATTTCGGGTCCAGGTCCCTTTATTTCGTCAGCGATCATTTTGTTAATTGCATGTTCACTCTTTTCTTTATAAGTTGATTGGTCATATTTTTCTATATATTCTCGTTTGAAGTTTGTCTTCATACCTCCAGGCTCAATTAATGAAAGCTTAATTCCTGTGTCAGCAGTTTCCATTCTGTAACATTCAGTTAAAGATTCAAGCGCATATTTGCTTGCACAATACATCGACTGGTATGGTAATGTTATTAGTCCAGCTACTGAACTGATATTAATTATCAAACCATTCTTCTGGTTCCGCATGTACGGTAAAACTGCATTACATACACTCATTATGCCGAAAAAATTGGTGTCAAAAACTTTTTTAGCTTCCTCTATGTAAGTATCCTCAATTGCTCCAGCTAACCCATATCCTGGACAGTTTATCAAAACCCCAATAACTCCTTCTCTTTTAATTACATACTCTACAGCTTCTTTTACAGAGTCTTCATGAGTAACATCCATCGGTATCATAGCAATTTTGTCTATACCATCATTATTCACAAAAGTAGCATATCTACTTGTACCGTACACTTTGTATCCACTATCGTGTAAATGCTTTGCACACACTTTACCAACTCCAGATGATGCACCGACTATCAGGGCAATATTGCTATATTTGTATTTCATTATTCTATCCACTCTCATTCTATAGCATTATACACTTATAATTATAGTACAAATGGAGTGATATTTAAAGACTTCTATTTCGCAAGTAAACAACTAGGTCAACTTCGAAATAATTATTATACTAAATAGCATTGAAACCTCATGATCAATTTACTGGTGTTAGTATTCATCATTAGTGATTATCTATAAGCTTAAATCAGTGTTTAGAGAGTTCGAATCTTTCTTTGGATACCCCAATAAAAGGATGAGCAAATTTTGCTTATCCTTATGTCATATATTTATAGTTCAAATACGTTATCTCGAGTTTCTAAATAA
>CAJYBF010000226.1 GCA_913064935.1 uncultured Mollicutes bacterium | reverse complement strand
AAGAACTACATGCACTAGTTAAGCAACTACAGCTAATACAAATGATCCTAAAGCACGGAAAGAATTAAATCTATTTTCATATAAAGACAGTATAAAGTGAATTAACATATAGTGTATTGTTATGGTATGTATGCTATAATTCAAAAAGAGAAATTCTTTAATAATGATAACATTTAGAGATGCATATGGGGAGGATTACTATGATAAATACAATATTATTTGATTTAGATGGAACAATTTTGCCAATGGATATAGACAAATTTATGTATACTTATTTCAATGAAATGGGCGTTATGTTTAAAGATTTGATTCCGCAAGATAAACTCATAAAATATATTATGGAGTGCACAGAGCTGATGGTTAAAAATATTGATAATGTTTCTAATAAAGAAGTCTTTGTTGGAAGATTCGAACAATTAATCGGTGGCGACATTAATGATTATCTTAATAGATTTGATGAATTTTACGATACTTTGTTTCAAAATGTTCAGACCGCTACTGGTCGGAACGAACTGATAATTAAAAGTGTCTTATTGCTTAAAGAAAAAGGATATCAAATCGTTCTCGCTACAAATCCATTGTTTCCAATGAAAGCGAATCACCATAGAATAAGATGGGCTGGACTAAGTCCAGAAGACTTTAGTTACATATCATGTTATGAGACAAATAAATATTGTAAACCTAACATTGAATACTACCAAGAAGTTCTAGATGAAATTGATAAATCCCCAAAAGAATGTATGATGGTAGGAAATGATGCTGTTGAAGACATGGCTGCAGGTAAATTAGGCCTGAAAACATATCTGATCAGTGAGCATATGATTAACAAAAATAATATAGAGGTTGTGGCAGACTATATTGGTGATTATAACGAATTCTATAATTTCGTTAAGTCCTTAATAAAACTTTAAGAGATAAATACTATTATTTTATCTCTTTTTAATTGGCATATGATAAAAAATAGTAGTTTATAATCATTTTTCGACAAATTATCGACGCATTTTTTTGTATAATAAGTAAAAATATGGAAAAATTTCTAGAAATAAGCCGAAAAATGGGGTGACACAATGAGGAGACTTGTCATATTACTTTTTATTGTTATTACATTAGTGATAATTCCCAATGTATTTGGTTCTAAGTCAGTTCTTAAACAAAACGAATACGATTTTTTTAACAATATGGAAGACAAGGAACTTAAGGTTGGTGTATTGAAGCAATCTAATATGGGAGCATTTTTCGAAAGCCCTTTAGGAAATATCGGCTTCTTGTATGAATTCGCAGCAAGAGCTAAGGAAGAATTTTCAATTGATTTTGAGTTTACAGAGGTTGATACATTTACTGACGCGATAGAAATGGAAATTAGAGGTGATATTGATTTATTTTATGGAGTTCGAGATCTGGATAATAAATCTGCAACTTTTTTTTTACTCTCAAAATTTGAGAGCAGAAGATTATTATTTAGTCTATAATCATGAATCAAACTATACTGGTCTCGACGATACAAGCTCTATTTCTATTGGAAGAGGAGAACTGATTGAGGGATATATGTATAGTCATTTTCCCGATAAAGTAAGTGAAATTGTTTATAGAGATCAAAGATCCGACACTTATGCAGAATTTTTATCCCAAGAATCAGATGTAGTTATTATTGGCGAAGATGAGTTTATAGATTTGTATTTAGACGTTTATGACTACGATAATAAAGTAAATTTAGGTCAATCATTTATATCTAGTATAAACCACGAATTAATTTCTGTTGTAGATACATTTACTTCATATCTTCTTAATGATGATTTTGAGGAAGTGATGGATGATTACAATAGTAACTATGTTAAACATATAATTCTTAAAGACGAAATTTCAAAACAAACAAATGATGTATTAGTGCTACTTGACGAAATTTCACTTAGTCATTCTTACGAGAGTCAATATGTTGGGTTTTCTGAAGCAGTAGTTAGTAAATTCGAAGAACTTGTGAATGTTCGATTTAAATTTGAGGAGCTAAATAAAGAAAGTGATATAACTCCAAAAATAAGATTGATAGAGACATACGCAGAGAACTTGATCCTTGCAACAGAAGGAATGGGTTCAAAACAGAGTGTGAATACTGATTTTATCGCTAGTGATGGTATAGTAGTTGTTGGACTTTCTCCTGTAAGAATGCTCCTTGCAACAAGTAACTATTCAATTGCATTGAAAAATAATATAGGGGAAAAAGAAGATATCAATGGACAAATTATTTTTACCAATTCATATGAGGAGTCCATAAAACTAGTCTCAGAAGGATCTGTTGAATATGCATTGATACCCAATGATATATTTCATGCGATTGTTGAAAAGACTGGAGAAACCGGTTTGTATATATGTGAAAAATATAGCGAAAGGGCATTCTACTCTTATCAAGTATTTGATGATGACATTGGCCTAGTAAATGATTTAAATAAGGTTATTCCTTACTTGAATCTAGAATCAATAAGATTAGATGTGTTTGAAGTTATTGAAACGGAATTTCATGGCTCTACAACGATTAAACATATAGTAATCGTGTTTATCTCAGCTTCATTAGCGGCAATTATAACTTGGAGTATTCAAGAGGAACGAGCTAAAAAGAAGAGGAATTATTTCTTTGCAAATATGTCTCATGAGTTAAGAACTCCATTAAATAGTATTTTAGGATATTCGAAGCTGCTGAAAAGTTTTGACTGCATTGATGACGAGAAGAATAACTACTTGAAAAAGATAAATAAATCAGCAAAAAACCTTCTATTTATGGTTAACGATATGTTGTTTATGTCCGACTTACTTCAGGAGCAGTACAATATTGTTGTCGAAAGATTCAATCTTCGAGAAGAACTTTCTGACATACTGAATATTAGCTAATCAAGAGCTAAATTAAAGAAAGAATAGTTCGTAGTGATAATTAATGATGAGATAACAAAGCA
>CAJYBF010000225.1 GCA_913064935.1 uncultured Mollicutes bacterium | reverse complement strand
GTTAGCTAAAATGAGTGGAAGAGGTTTAGGTCATACTGGTGGAACTATCGATAAATTAGAATCGATTGATGGGTTCCAAGTTGCTATTTCAGAAAAAGATTTCTTTAAACAAGTTAACGAAATAGGAATAGCCATTGTTGGTCAATCTAAAAACTTAGTCCCAGCTGATAAATTACTTTATGCTTTAAGAGATGTAACTGGAACTGTGCCATCAATACCATTGATCGCAGCCAGTATTATGAGTAAGAAGCTGGCCTCTGGAGCAGATAAAATTGTATTAGATGTTAAAGTAGGCTCAGGAGCGTTCATGAAAAGTGTTGATGAAGCCGTTGATCTAGCAGAAACGATGGTCGAGATTGGTTCAAGTTTTGGTAAAGAGGTAATAGCTTTAATAACAAACATGGATGAACCACTAGGGAAAGCAATAGGAAATGCTCTAGAAGTAAAAGAAGCAGTAAATACTCTTTTAGGCAAAGGACCAAAAGACTTTACTGAACTATGTTACAAATTATCAGAAGAATTGCTAACACTTGCAGGGTTAGAAAATGCAAAAGAAAAGATTTTAGAAGTGATAGAGAATAAATCTGCATATAATAAACTTCTTGATATGATCAAGTACCAAGGAGGAGATGTAGAACAAATCACCTCTGGTAATTTACCGAAGTCTTCTAATGTAAAAAGTTATCATTCTAAATTTTCTGGGTACATAAGTCATATAAATGCAGCAGAGATTGGTAAAGCTGCTATGTTATTAGGCGCTGGTCGTGCAAATAAAGATGATGAAATAGATATGGGCGTTGGATTAATTATGAATTGCAAGGTTGGAGATTTCGTCAATGTTGGAGATGAATTAATTGAAATTCACTATAATTCTTTCAACGATGAAGTCACTAAAATCTTTGATAAAGTAATAAAAATCAGTGATGTGAAACCATCTAAATTACCGATAATACATAAAAAAGTAGAAAAGAGTTCAAATTAGAACTCTTTTTTTCATATATTTATTGAAAGAGGTGAGTGAATGAAGAAAATATTAATTACTTTTCTATTCATTTTATTATATGTATCTTCAACAATTAGTGTGATTGCAGAAAGCGAGATAATAACAGATGCACAAAGTGCAATCCTAATTGAAATTACTACGGGGAAGATTTTATATCAAAAAAACGCGCATGAAATGAGAGCCCCAGCCAGTATGACAAAGATTATGACTATGACCTTAATACTGGAAGCAATTGAAAACGAGCAATTTTCTTTTGATGATCTACATACGGTAAGTGAACATGCAGCTAGCATGGGTGGTTCTCAAATTTGGTTAGAAGAAGGAGAGGTCATGAGTGTTCGCGACATGTTTAAATCGGTTGCGATAGTTAGTGCTAATGACTCAGCTACATCGTTAGCTGAAAAAGTTTCAGGTAGTGAGGCTATATTCGTTGATTTAATGAATCAAAGGGTCAAGGAACTCGGTCTATCAACAACGGAATTTAAAGATCCTACAGGCCTTACCAGCGAAGGACACTACTCAAGTGCTTATGATATGGCTATTATGGCAAGAAACTTAATTTTAAAATATCCTGTAGTACTAGATTTTACAAATATTTATGATGATAACATCAGAAATGGTGACTCATGGCTTGTTAATACAAATAAACTAGTACGTCATGATGATATTGATGGACTTAAAACAGGCTGGATCAGCCCACAATCAGGATATTGCCTAACGGCTACCAAGTTTAATGACTCGATGAGAGTTATAGGTGTTTTAATGGGAAGCACTAGTTCTAAGACGAGAAACGCTGAAATGTTAACATTACTAAATTACGGAATGAGTAATTATAATCTTGAAAATGAATTACCAAAAGGCGAGATTGTTAAAGAGTACGAAAATATCTTTTTACAACCAACCAATATAGATTTTAAATTAAAAGATCCAGTCAATATCGTTTTAAGAAATGGGACCGATAAAGGGTTAGTTACTTACAACATTGAAGTTGATTATGATAATCTAATTTCAGGTAAAAATATAGGTCATATGAATGTAATGTATAATGGCAAGCAAACTCAAACGATCCCTCTTGTTGTAGACACCCCAATAGTTAAAGCAAAATATCTCCAAGTAGTTTTAAAAATAGCTAAGAAATTGATAGGAATATAATTTGCTAAAATAATACTTACTTTTACAATTAAGAAGTTTTTACAACACGATTTTCATACAAAAAACACATAGTATAATCACTTAATATGTGTTTTTTTGTCTGATATTCTCATCCTTAATAAATATAAAGTAAAATCAGTATTAATAGGGGGGGGAATTATGGCACTTAATGTACACTTAGTTGTGAAAAAAGGATCACTTTTTATTAAACTTGTAGGAGAGATGGATCAGCATACTTCGGAGAATTTTAAACTTAGATTAATAGAACTGATGGATAAATACAATGTAAGGAATTTAATATTCAATATGAAGGATTTATCATTCATCGATTCAAGCGGAATATGATTACTTATCGGAAGGTACAACCAAGTTAAGACGATTGATGGCGAGATAATAATTTGTGAACTGAATAATAATGTTGAAAGAGTAGTCATGTTATCAGGTCTATACAAAATCTGCGTTATAAAAGATACCGAACGCGATGCTAAATGGTATCTGGGGGTAGCCTAATGAATAAAATGGAAGTTTTTTTCTCTGCAAAAACTGAAAACATTATCTTCATAAGAGCTGCTGTAGTTTCATTTCTATTAAACTTGGATTTACAAGTTGCTATATTAAATGAGATTAAAACAGTAGTTTCTGAAGCTGTAACAAACTCAATCATTCATGGATATGAGTCTGAACCGTTAAGTCTTGTAACCGTTAGATGTTGCTATGATAGTAGTGAAATATCAATAGAAATAATAGATTATGGGATAGGAATAACGGAACTTGTGAGAGCAAAACGTCCGATGTTT
>CAJYBF010000224.1 GCA_913064935.1 uncultured Mollicutes bacterium | reverse complement strand
TGAACAATGAACTTGTAAATGAATCATTGAAGGATTACTTAAGATTTGGGTATATTGATAAACAAAAAACCATTTATAAGAAGATATATAAATTAGAGCCAGCATCTTATCTAATGATTAATGAAGATGATCAGATTATCTACCCATATTGTGATTTGACATTTAAATCGAACAATAATATAAAGTTGAGTGATGGAAGATCAAATACGAAGAAGTTATTAGAACAATCTGTACATGATCGACTTGTAAGTGATGTGCCTTTTGGTGCTTTCTTAAGTGGAGGCATAGACTCGAGCGTTGTTGTCTCTATAATGCAACAGTATTTAGATGATCCTGTTAAAACATTCTCTATAGGCTTTGATGTTGCTAAATATAATGAATTAGATGATGCTCGACTTATATCAAACTATATAGGAACAGATCATACTGAATTTGTTCTTGAAAGTTCATGTACTGATATTGTCAGTGAATTTACAAAATATTACGACGAGCCATTTGGGGACTCATCCTCTTTACCTACTTATTTTGTTAGCAAGCTTGCAAAAAATGAAGTTAAAATGGTTTTGACTGGCGATGGTGGTGACGAAGTATTTGGTGGCTACAAGCGTTATTCCAGACACATTATAAATAGTAAAATAAAACAATATCTCCCGTTTGGAAAAACATTTGAAAGTCTTTTGTCTGCAATTCCAGTGTCCCTCTCAAAAAAGGCTGGGAGGGCTCTTAATAGAGCGCTTGAAGAATATCCGGATAATTATTTGAAAGAAGTTGCACTATCAAGTAATAGTCTCGCAAAGCAAATAATAAATAAAAATAATCAAGCGTATAACTCATACGACACATTTTCCAAGTTGTTTGAGCGGCAGGACTCAGAATTAAATAGCATATACTATGGTGATATGCGTACTTATATGCTTGATGATATCTTAGTAAAGGTTGACCGTATGAGTATGGCCAACTCAATTGAATTAAGATCTCCCTTTCTTGATGTAAATTTACTTGAATATGCGGCAACATTGCCTGAAAACTTTAAAACTTCAATGAAAATGGGTAAATTAATTCTTAGAAATATCGCTGAAGATTATGTTCCAAAAGAAATCATATACAATAAGAAGAAAGGCTTTGGTATCCCACTGAAAGAATGTTTTAAAAGCGACTTAAAAGATATGTTGATTGATCTTATAACTGTGAACAGGGGTAACGGTATTCTTAATTATGATTTAATTGATCGACTTATTATAGAGCATGCGAACAATATTCGTGATAACAGTGAAATATTGTGGTTAACGCTTTGCTTTGAGATATGGTGTAATGAATATCACAACTCTTAAAGAGCTTTTAATAGAAGGTATAAAAAAGCCAGTTCCCACTGTGATTGATCGCATAGGTATTTATGATAATGTTATAGACGATAGGTCGAATAAGCTGATTGTTCCAATGTATCATAGGGTAGTTGAAAAGTTTTAGTGATGATCCCTTTAGATTGGGAATGTGTGTTCAAATGAAAACATTTGACAATTAAGGTTACGAAAACAACTATGACGAGATGATTCATGTAGATATTTTGGTTAAAGTCGATAGAATAACAATGACTAACTCTTTAGAATTAGTTCACCATTGCTAGTGCAGAAATTAATACATTGGGCTGTAAAACTTCCAATATATTAAAAATTGGGATTTTCCATATCATTAGATACAGGCTCCATAATGACTTGTATAATTTAGCAAGAGATACTATTAATAGTAAGTCATTTAAGGAGAGCGCTATTTTTAATCATGTTTATGTAAATAAACTACTCACAGAACATAGTAAAAACACGTAACAAAATTGTGAATATCTATGGCAAATGGTTAGTTTTAAGCTATGGGCAAGAGAGTTACTTGACTAGGTAGAATTACTTGATGCATTTTATTAATATATCCAAAATAATCTTCAGTAAAATTATTGATTTTACGGGGTTTTATAAGCATAAAATAGATTCATTCAATATCAGAAATAATAATCGCTCATGGTTGATACTTATGTATCATAGAGTGATTTCAGATAGTTCACATGATCCGTTTAATCTTGGGATGTGCGTAACAGATAAAGCATTTGAAAAACAACTAATCTATCTGAAAAAACATTATAAAATTACCAAATTGAGTGAAGTGATAAATGGTTACAATTCTGGTATTAAGCTACAAGATAATACATTGTCATTAACTTTTGATGATGGTTATGAAGATAATTATTTGTATGCAAGGCCGATTCTAGAAAAATATGCTGTGCCAGCGACAGTATTTGTTTCAACCGGATACATCGGTGAAGAGAAGGAATTTTGGTGGGATGAGATTGAGCGACTTCTTCTTATAGAACAAGAAATAGTGATGTCTTCGGATGAGAAAAATGATAGTGAGGAACACTGTGATAGAAAGGAGATGAGTGGAAACACGAAGAAGAATAAAAGAGACGCGTTACCATGGAATGTTTTGAGAAGCGAAGTTCCAACCATTAAACATGAGTTGTACATATATCTATGTAATAAATTTCAAAGTATGACGAGCGAACAGATCGAAGCGGCATTGGGTGAACTCAGAGGGTGGACAGGGAGGAATGCTATGGCAAGAAAAAGTCATCGGCCTATGACAGTAGGCCAGATATCAAGTCTTGCAAGCAGTGGATTGATCGATGTAGGGGCGCACACTCGAACTCATGTAAACCTTGCTGCACAGGATTTCGATGCTCAGAAGGAAGAACTAATAGGAAGCAAAAAAGATCTGGAGGAGTGGCTTGGAAGAGAAGTGTCGAGTTTTTGTTACCCTTTTGGCACCAGTCAACATTACAACAAGGAATCTGTAAAGCTAGCGAAAGAGTCAGGCTACCAACTGGCTACGACTACCTATGCTGGATGTGTGACGAGGTTAAACAGTAGATTTGAATTGCCTCGTTGTAACATTAGAAATTGGGATGGGAAT
>CAJYBF010000223.1 GCA_913064935.1 uncultured Mollicutes bacterium | reverse complement strand
GTTAGGTGCTATCACATTAACTTTGTATCCAGATGTAGCAAAAGTTTATAAGACTACATCAAGTAGAGTTGAGAGAGCGATTAGACACGCAATAGAGGTTGCATGGAATCGTGGCAATATAGAAACGATTAATGACATATTCAGTCACACGATTAGTTACACTAAATCTAAACCAACTAATTCAGAGTTTATCGCAATGTTAGCTGACAAGTTGAGATTAGAAGATAAGAGGTTATTATGAGAATATTAACAAGAAAGATAAAAAGAAATATTATTAGAAAAAATAAAGGTTTTGGTTATAAGAATGATTGGTATCATTATATGAAAGATAGAAAAAACATATTAGACTTAGGTAAGTTAGAACATATCACTAACGCAATGTTAAACAATGAATTAACTAAAATAGATAAACAATATTTTGGTTAGAAAGAGGTGGTCTATATCAAAAATAGCAAAGGAGGTACTATATGCCTATTAAAGTTGTAAAGCGTTATAAGATTAAAGAAATGTTAGAAATGACAGGTCATACGCAATATTGGTTATTAGATAAATTAAATGAAAACGGACATAAATGTCAGTACCAACAAGTCAATATGTGGGTTAATAACAAGCGTAGACCAAGTCTAGATGTATTGTTGACTATTGCAGATGTGTTTGGAATGACAGACGTTCGTAAATTATGGGAGGTTAAGTAATGAGCAAGATAGTTGATGAATTACAAAAGGCTACGGCTGAACTTAAAGAGTTTAACGATACTCATATACCAGCAAATATCACTATGACAGTCCACGCATTAATTGAAGAAAGTCACGATAGCAAAGATGTTGATGTTATTTATAATTATTTCGTGAAACATTATAATTTAATGTCATTGAGTTTTAGAGAGATAATGGATATTGTTGTTAGTCTATATCCACTACTTAATTTTATCAATAACAGAATATCAGAATGTATCGCTAATAATGAAAAAGGTTGTTTCACTTACAATATTTCAAATTTAGTATCATTCGAAATGTACTCTACTACCAATTTAGAATACGAGCCAACAGATGAAGAAATGACTAACCATACATTACAACTTAAAGAGGAAGATTTTAAGGCAATTAAGTTTTTCCTTAAAAAAGCGAATACAGAACTAAACGAACAATATTTATATTTAAGATATGTTTGGAACGATAGACAATGGAAAACAAGTTACGGAAACCATTAGAGATTTATAGGAGGGTGTTATGAGAATAGTTAGTCAAAATAAACGTGTTGATATAAATTATCAAGAAAGAGGTATAGTATTACTAGATAACTCTTTGAACATTGATGCTTTCGATAGCGTTGCAGATAGATTTTACATTAATTGCACCGACAATAATTATGTTTTAGGAATATACACCACCGAAGAAAGAGCATTAGAAGTAATGGAAGAGATAGAAAACAACAAAGTTAATTATGATATTTCCGTTGTAACATTGAATCGTATGAATACTATAATTTCTATAGAAGAGGCGGAAGATATTATTGTTGGTTATAAAAAATATTCTTTCGTCCATATGCCTAAAGAATAAGGAGGAAACTATGTTAAACGAAAGACAAGAGTATTTATTACATTGTATGTTATTAAATTATAGCGGTGAAGAAAATAAAACTAACAAGTATGACATTTACGTTATATCACCATTATACAAGTCAGTTGAGCGAGATAAGTTTAATTCATCAAGCGCAGCGAGAACTATGACAGATGATAGAAAAGCGATCAACAAACATTCATCACATTATATCGTAGCTGATAAAGGTGGTTGGTTTATCAAAACCAAATACGAGCAACGACAAGTAGTTACAGATAGAATTGAATCATTAAAGACATCGTTAAAGTTATCATATATAGAATTGGCTAACTTCACATTAGATGGTCAAGAAAATGCCTACCACTATGGATGCTATCATATATCTTACATTTATTATTCTGACATGCGTGTTTATGGTTGTAATCACTATGATAGTTATTGATGTATATAAATGGTTATGTAAAGTGTTTAAGAAAATTAAGGAGGGTTCGTAATGTATATTAGAACTGAATGTGGAATTGTTGGCAAAGTTAAAAATTATAGAGAGTATCGACCTAGTGAATTCTCAAACTTAACTTATGAATATAAACTTGAAAGTGGTAAAACTGTGTCATATTACAAACATCAATCTATGCACATGGGAATGACAATCAAATCACAAGGAGATAAGTTAAGAAACGTGTTATGCGATGATGATATTGCAATAGATAAAAACGGTATGACATATTTGTTGGAGATAACTAGTACAAGAGTGATTGCTCATAATAAATGGGGTATGTGTTATATAACAAAAGGCAATGTTAAGGACTTCAAGTTTGTAACAAGCGAACAATATCTACCACTAGCACAGGAGGTTAAATAATGCCATACGTTAAGCGTAACGGTGTCGGTGTATATGAAGAACCTAATCCTAGTGAAATGATGATTAAGTTATATAACATTGGTATTGAGTTAGTTACGAGTTGTTGGGATAAGAGTTTGAATAAAGACGAACAGATCAAGAATTACAAGCGACATATCGAGGAGGAGAAAGTATGAGCGAATTGAATATTTTTGCAAAGGTACAACAAGTTAAGGTGGATTTACAAAAGTTAGAAATTAAGAAAACAGGATACAACAAATTTACAAAGACAAATTATTTCGTTTTACTAGATTTTTTACCGCAAGTAAATGAGTTATTTTTAAACTATAAATTACATAGTTTGATTTCTTTCGAAAAAGATGGGGCGTTCCTTACAATTACTAACACTGATAATCCAGAAGAAAAATTAGTTTACCGTTCCGATACTGTTGATGTTGGGTTACAAGGTGGTACTAAAATACAAAATCTAGGGGCAATTCAAACATATTTAAGAAGATACTTATTTATAGATGCTTTAGATATTGCAGAGAGTGATTTTGATG
>CAJYBF010000222.1 GCA_913064935.1 uncultured Mollicutes bacterium | reverse complement strand
GTATATCCTTGGAGTCAAAATAAATGTCAGCTAGAAGTAAAATAATAGATGCATTAGTAGTAAAATTAAAATTAATTGATGGTACTGCCCAATATGAACTTAATATATTTAATAATGTATTTAACAAATTAAAGTTTTGGGATGAAGTAAACGATTACCCTTCTATGTTCTTAAATGCAGGACCTGAAACACGTGAGTATTTACCAGGTGGATTCAAGTGGGGACATATGACTGCTACTATACGAGTATATGTAAGTGCAGAAGAACCAGAAGCAGAATTAGAAAAAGCTTTTACAGACATAGAGTATGTAATAGATGCTAATGGTAATCTTGATTATGATTCCGGAAAACAAACAGAAGACATAAAAATAATGTCTATTCATACCGATGAAGGCCTCCTAGCCCCAATTGGTGTAGGTGAAATAACCCTACAAATAATGTATGAATTAGAATCCAATTAGATAAATATCTAAAATGACTCTTTTAATACATATAGGAGAATAAAAAAATGGCTAGAAGTTTATCTAAAAGTAACCAACTGTATGTTTCTCCAGAAGCGGGTGGGATATCAGCTAATGATTCAGAAAATCTATTTGAAGTAAAGGTTTTAGATGGTTATTCTTTTTCACAAGATACATCTAATATTGAAATCGGTGTTAATGAAGCCGGAACAAGCCCTGTACGTGGTACCCTTGCTTTTAATACAGCACTTAACCCAGTAGACGTAAGTTTTAGTACTTATGCAAGAGCCTACGAAAATACTAAAGAAGTTGATGGTACGGTAGCAGCAGCAACCGATTGTGTAGAACGTCCATTATGGGGTTCCGCTATGGGTAGCTCAGCTACTTGGACTACAGTATCTACTACAGGTGCTGCAGCAGGTGAAGTTATTGAATCACAATCAGCAGCTACTATTCAGTTTGGTCTTGATAAATCAAATAATAATGAATTATTAGATTTAACACTTTATTTTGTACTTGAAAATACTACTTATGTTGTAGATGATTTCAATGTATCTTCAGCAGAAGTTGATTTTAGTATTGATGGTATTGCTACTATCAATTGGAGTGGTCAGGGTTCTTTAGTTACAGAAGATAAGAATTTCCCTGCAACGTATTTCAGTACTATGACACCAGGTACTAACTATACAGCAGTACCTTCAACAACAGCATCAACATTCTTACGTAATAAATTAAGTGCTTTAACACTTAAACAAAATGTTACAGATGCAGCTCCAGAGTATGTATCACCAGATGCAACATTACTTACAGCAACTGATAATACTCTAAACTTTGTACTTGCAGATGCAACAGATTTTGTTAATAAAGAAGTAGCACTAAATCTATTAGGTGATAGTTTAATTGGTGGTCGTATTTATAATGTTACTTTAGCAGAATATAGAACTGTTCTTAGTATTACTGACTTAGATACTATAGTAGTTGATGATTCTGAAGGTGGTGTAACCGAACAAGTTGCAGGATGGATAGCTACACACGAAACAATTATATATTCTAAGTTGCAAGATGCACCTGTAGTATATAATATTCCGATTACGGGAGCAACTCTAACACTTGAAAATAATTTAACATATTTAACACCAGAAGAATTAGCTATTGTTAACAAACCACTTGCTGGTTTTGCTGGTAATCGTTTTGTATCTGGAAGTTTGACTGCTTACCGTAACTCAGGTGCAGAAGGTTCAGGTGGTCTTTTACAAGACATGTTAGCTAAGATTGAAGGATCGGTAACTAACAACTATGAATTAATATTTAAAATGGGTGGAACATCTGGACGTAGAGTAGAATTTACTTTACCTACTTGCCAATTAAGTGTGCCATCAACAAATGTTGAAGATATTATTTCTACAGAAATTTCATTTACCTCTAAGCCTACAACAGGTTCAGCTGGTTCAGAAGTTGGTAGTTTCGAAGCTACAAATGAGTTACAAATTAATTATTACGATTAATAAACAAGTCGGGGGCCTTCGCCCCCGCAACCTAATTTTAAAAACCAAAGTTTAATATTTATATAGGAGATAATATAATGGATTTAGCCAGCATAATAGTAAAAAGTAAAACAGTAGAAATGGAATACCCAGGGTGTCCTGATTTCAACATAAGTGTAGCATACCTAACTCGTGATGAGTTAATGAAACTGAGAGAACGTTGCACAACACAAAAATTTAATAAGAAAAGTAGACAACCAGAAGAAGAAGTAGATAATGAGCTATTTCAAGATTTATATATAGAAGCAGTAGTTAAAGGATGGACAGGACTAAAATACAAATATGTATTAAATATGATTCCAGTTGATCCAGCTACTATTGAAAATGTTGAAGATGACCTAGAATTTACAGCATCAAATGCAAATGTTCTAATGAAGAATTGTTCAGATTTTGACTCTTGGATTAGTACTCAATTAGAAGATGTCGGAAATTTTACGAAGGACAGCTAAGCTTACTTGAGGCAAAGCTGGTGGACTTTTACGCTCATAGTGAGATAAAAATGACTAATGAACGCTATTTTATGATGTGTGAACAGTTAGATAAAGAACCTAATCCAGAAGAAATACCGGCAGACTTTAATGATTTTCCTAAATTGGTACAGGATGCCATAATGATATATGGCATCCTTCCTGATGTATGGGAAGGAATGGGAGGAACTTTCTTAGGTAAAGATTATAGTATTTTACCATATTTAGTTAATCAAGTATATATGATAGATGACCATCCACAACTGATGCAATTCTTATTAATGATAAATAACATAGTATCCTCACATAGAGCTGAGAAGCAAAGGCAACAACAAGCTAAAGGTAAAAAAGGAAAATAAATGGCAGATAAGACGTATACATTTCAAGTAATAGCTAAAGGCTTAAGAGAAGCAACTAAAGGCATTGAAAAATTAGCAGCAGAAGGTGATAAGCTAGAAGGCACTAAAGCACGAATAGATAAAACTAATAGAAAACA
>CAJYBF010000221.1 GCA_913064935.1 uncultured Mollicutes bacterium | reverse complement strand
TTAGGGTATAACTTAAAATACCATTTCATTTATAAATATCTAAAAGTCATTAAGGAAAGAAACTTAAATACAATTGATGATGCAAACGGTACTAAAAACATAGTTTTCATAGCTAGAATTAATAGAATCAGTGAAATAACCACGAAAAATAACAAGAAAATGGCGTTTTTAACCTTAGAAGATGATACTGCTGTAATAGATAGCGTTATCTTTCCTAATGTATTTGAAGAATATGGTAAACTTATTTTGAAGGACGAATGCTTAATATTTAGGGGTATACAAGAAACTCATAATGGTAAAACAAATTTAAATATTGATAAAATAGGAAAAGTTGTGATTTAAATGAAGAAAATTGGAATATTAACATCAGGAGGGGACTCTCCAGGGATGAATGCTTCTGTTAGAAGTGTTGTAAGAACAGCTATTAGTTACGGACACGAAGTGTATGGAATTTACTATGGCTATAAAGGTTTACTTGATGAAAACATCCAAAAGTTTGATAGATATTCAGTAAGTGAAAAATTAGATAAAGGCGGTACTTTTTTAAGAAGTGCTAGGTTTCCTGAATTTAAAGAAGAATCCGTAAGACGTCAAGCAGTTGAAGTTTTGAAAAAATACGGTATAGAGTACTTGGTAATTGTAGGTGGAGATGGTTCATTTATGGGTGCGAAGAAATTGACTGAGTTAGGTGTCAAGTGTATTGGTATTCCTGGAACTATTGATAATGACTTGAGTTATACTGACTTCACTTTAGGGTTCGATACTGCTCTTAATACTGTTATTGAAGCTATAGACAAATTGAGAGATACTTCGGCTTCTCACCAAAGATGTAATATTGTAGAGGTTATGGGACGAAATTGCGGAGATTTATCAATTCATTCAGCTATTTCAACTGGAGCGAAACATTTGATTACACCTGAAACTGGGTTTGATAAAGAGAAGTTTATAAATGAGTTGATCGAATCAAATGAGCGAGGAATAGAATACTCAATAGTTGTTATGACAGAAAACATTACTGACGTTATTCAATTAGCAAAAGAAATCGAGGACAGAACTGGAATTGAGACAAGAGCTACTATTTTAGGTCATGTTCAAAGAGGTGGTTCACCAACCGCAGCTGATAGAATGCTAGGAATGAGACTTGGAGTAAGAGCTATAGAACTTATAAATGATAATATTGGTGGAAGATGCGTCGGAATTGATGGAGATGAAGTAATTGATATGGACATTACAAAAGCTTTAGCTGTTCCGAGTAGAAGTAAGAAAGAACTTATTAACTTATTCGAAATAACAAAATAAAGAGGTATATTATGAATATAAGAAAAACGAAAATTATTTGTACATTGGGACCAGCATCAGATTCAAAAGAGGTAATAGGAAAATTAGCGATTGCCGGTATGAATGTTGCTAGATTAAACTTTTCACATGGTAATCACGAAGAACAATTATCTAGAATTAAAAAAGTACGTGAAGTTAACAAGAAATTACAATTTACTGTAGCTTTACTGTTGGACACAAAAGGACCTGAAATAAGAACTCATCTATTTGAGAATGATAAAGTAGAAATCATTGAAGAGACTGTTGTGAAAATTCATATGAATGAAGTATTAGGTAATGCTAATAGATTTTCTGTGACTTATAAAGAGTTGATTAATGATGTGGTAGTTGGTTATGAAATTCTGGTTGATGATGGATACTTAATTTTAATTGTTATAAAACTAGAATTGAAAAATCAAATAATAGAAACAAAAGCAGTTAATACTCATGAAGTTAAAAGTAGAAGAGGGATTAACGTACCAAAAGTTAAATTGAAATTACCTTTTATTTCTAAAAAAGATAAAAGTGATCTCGAATTTGGATGTGATCAAGAAGTGGATTTCATCGCGGCTTCGTTTGTAAGAGATGCTGATGATATTATGGAGATAAGATAAATCCTTGAAGCTAAAGGTGATAATCACATTCAAATTATAGCTAAAATAGAAAACCAGCAAGGATACGATAATCTTGATGAAATATTAAAAGTCTCTGATGGAGTAATGGTTGCTAGAGGAGATTTAGGAGTTGAAGTTAGTGTTGAACAAGTTCCACTTATCCAAAGAAATATGATTGAAAAAGGGCATGCTGAGGGTAAAATTGTTATCATTGCTACTCAGATGTTAGAGTCAATGATTGAAAACATTACTCCTACAAGAGCAGAAGTAAGTGATATCGCTAATGCAGTACTTGATGGAGCCGATGCAATTATGCTTAGTGGTGAGACAGCAATTGGAGAATATCCGGTAAAAGTTGTTGAGATGATGAGTAAGATTGCCCTTACTATTGAGCCTAGTATCAATTACAAAAAAATGTTTAACCGTATCACAAAAAAACCTAGTGATGATAGAAGTGCAAGAGCTGTAGCAATTTCCACTGCTCAGTGTGTAGAATCACTTCCAATCGTAAGTATAATAAGTCCATCTATGAGTGGATACACGGCTAAACTTCTTTCTCAGTTTAGACCGAAATGTCTAATCTTGGCATTGGTAAGATCAGAGAATGTCGCAAGATCACTTGCACTGAATTGGGGAGTATTCCCAACAATTATGGGTACTGAGATAACATCTTTTGAACATATGGTTCATTACGGAGTTGAGCATGTAATGAAATTTAAGGATTCCTTGAATCATTTGGGAGATAGAGTAATAGTTACTGCGGGGTTACCATTTGGTAAAACTACTTCACAAACAAATACAATGAAGATAGTTAAATTTAAAGATAAAAAAGAATGGCTTGATGAGTGGAACTCATAAGTCATTTTTTTCTTTTTTATATTGTTTTGCTATATGAATATCATTATGTTTTACTAATCCATTTGAATATTTTATAAAATTCTCATTACTTTTTCCTGTGCTTTCTACTGTATTTCATTCCTTATCTAAATCAATTGCCGATTTAATTGCTTCCTTATTATTACTTATTTTTATGTAGTTTTTTCATTACACA
>CAJYBF010000220.1 GCA_913064935.1 uncultured Mollicutes bacterium | reverse complement strand
TGATAATGAAGATTTTGTTCTTTTTTCTGATTAACGAAGTGTTATTGATACAGCGTCTCCACACCCTCCAAAGAACATCATTCCTCCTCTAACATCTACACTTCACCTTTCGTTGTCAGGAAAGTCATCAATTGCATCAATAACATTATCTGCTATTTCCTTTGTTTTTTCGAACGATGTTCCTTTTTGCATCTCGATAGTTACTCCGACTTGTCCTTCATCTGCTGAAGGTATTAATTCAAACCCTTGGTTAATTCCCAAGAATATAGACCCTCCAAACACCAGTAGGATTGTTAATATCAAGTACAATTTAAATTTCATCATAAATTTAAGAGAACTACGATAACCTCTATAAACGAAGTTGTCTTTCTTTTCGTTCTTTTTGTTCTCTTTCAATATTTTCGCGGATAAACTCGGAACTAATGTCAGAGCTATCACTAAAGATGCTAATAAACTAAATGTTACAGTAAGCGCCATTGATACAAACATATCTGCAATTAAATTTTCAATAAATAATACAGGTAAGAATACCATTACAGTTGTAAGTGTTGAAGCTGTGATTGCAACACTAACTTGTTTTGCACCTTCGATCGCTGCTGTTTTTCTATCATAACCTTCATTAAGTAAACGGGTAATATTTTCTATAACTACAATAGAGTTATCGACTAGCATTCCGATTCCAAGAGCTAATCCCCCCATTGAAATTACATTTAATGTTACTCCAGAGAAATACATTAAGAAGAATGCTCCAATTACAGAAATCGGTATTGATAAAGCTACTGTTAGAGTAGGTCTGAAATCTCGTAAGAACATATATAAGATTAGTACTGCAACAGCTGCTCCAATAATTAAGTTATTAGTTACTGAACCTACAGATTGCTCAACATATTCACCTTGATTCATTGTCTCAACATATTCAGCATCAATTCCTTCTTCACTCAGTAAAGAGTCAAGTTTGTCTTTAATGTTGTTTACAGCATCAGTAATCCCAATGTCACTTTGTTTAAAGAACACTACAGTTACTGCATCTTCTCCATTAACCTTGTTGTAAGAATTTGTTTGTTGATTTACAAATTTAATATCATTTGCAACATCTACAAGCCTTACTATTTCATCATTTTCATTATCGAAGTAAACCGGAACTTGTTCTAACTCCGCAATCCCTTCAATGTTACTTCCTAGATAAAGCATCGTTATGCCTTCACCATCAGGAGCAACTCCAACGAATCCTTCGATATTTTGTGATTCAATTATTCTTAGTATGTCGCTACTCGTTAAACCGTATGAACCAATTAATTCATTGTTTAGATCTAACTCAAGCACGGTATCACTAGCACCATTCATTTCTATATTAGCAACACCCTCAATACTTTCTAATTCGTTATATAAATCTCTTTTAATCCATTCACTAGTTAATATCAGTGATGATTCTTCATCGTTTCCAAAGTCTCTAGTGATTGATGTTATCATAACTGGCATCATAGATGGATCAAATTTCATGATTCCTGGATTCCCTACTCCTTCTGGGAAATTTATCATGTCTAACTTTTCTCTCATTTCCAAGAACGCATTGTCCATATTGGTACTTTGCGTAAATTCAATTATTACCATAGAGAAATGTTCACTTGAAGTTGAAGAAACTGTCTTAAAGTTACTTACACTCATAAGAGCAGATTCAATATCTTTTGTTACATCTTCCTCTACTTCATAGGGATTAGCTCCCTCGTACGTTGTAATTACAGCTGCAAAAGGCAAATTTATGTCTGGCATCAATTCTAATGATAATTGCGACAAGGAAAATATCCCTACCACTACCAGCATTAAAATTCCCATAAGAACTGTGATTGGTTTTTTAACACTATATTCTGATATATTCATTTTTTTCACTCCTTTTAATTTCCGACTGACTGGTCGGTCACTAGTGTATCATACTATATTATCTATAGTCAACAGTTATTACTTAGTATTTACTATCCTCTTTTACCATAAAGAAAAAATGGCTTCCGCCATTTGTTTTTTAACAATTACAAATATGGTTATATGCAATCTCATATATCTCTTTTATGTGCAAATCATTCAAGGAGTAATACATAATTACACCTTCTTTTCGTGATTTTACAACATTATATTCTTTCATTTTACTGAGTTGGTGACTAACCGCTGACTGAGTCATATCTATAAGGACCGCTATATCACAAACACACAATTCGGTTTCCTTAAGGACATCGACTATCTTCAGTCTAGTTTCGTTTCCTAATATCTTAAACAAATTAGATGTTTTTCTTACAAATGCCTCGTCGTTTTTTTTAACTTTAATTATTACATCCTCATGAATGTGGTTCACGTCACATTTTATATTTTTCATACAAGTTCCTCATACTTTCTATATAAGATTCTTAATGCATTCATTACGGCTAGTAAGGAAACACCCACGTCTGAAAATATTGCCATCCACATAGTAGTGTATCCGAAAGCTCCTAGAATTAAGAATAAAAATTTAACTCCTAGTGCAACCCCAATATTCTGTAAAACAATTTTTCTAGTTTCTTTTGAAACTCTTACTGCTTTTACAAAGGATGTAAGATCATCATCCATGATGATAACATCTGCAACTTCAATTGCAAGATCGCTTCCTCTTTTTCCCATTGAAACTCCAATATCAGCGTTTGCTAAGGCGGGAGCATCATTAATCCCATCTCCTATGAATACTTTATTTCCTAAAGATTCGAATTGAATGATCTTAGTTACTTTTTCCTCTGGTAATAGTGAAGCATAATAAGTGATATCTAGTTTTGTTGCGATATCCTCTGCGACTTCTTTATTATCTCCAGTTAACATATGTATGTTGATTCCAAGTTGCTGCAGTAGTTTAATTGCTACTATGCTACTTTTCTTAAGTTCATCATTTATTAATATATGACCTATGTATTTGTTATCTAAAGCAACATATACAATAGTACCTACAGATTTAACTTCTTCAAATT
>CAJYBF010000219.1 GCA_913064935.1 uncultured Mollicutes bacterium | reverse complement strand
GTCAGGAATTCTTTCCTAACGCTACTATCGTCATAGCATTAAGTACACTAGCGCATTTATTGAAGGTAGTAATAATTTTATAAAAGTGATCAAACGTACTTCATATGGCTTTAGACATTTTAATACTTTTAGAAACAAGATTCTTTATCACCACAATCTTTCAAGACACATAGTATCAGCTTAGTTATGTTAATCATTATGCATTAAAAAAGGGACACAAATTTTCATTTGCATCCCTTGAACTCTTACTCATTTATTGAGTTTACCCCAATCCTTGACTTAGAGCCCTTATATTTTTGATACTGCTTTATTTTTAAGAGTCATAAATGACGTAATAAACAGCGCAACACATGCGATTAAGAATAGATTATTCATTCCTAAATACGTTATTGCCACTCCCCCAATAGCTATAGCAATTGGAGTAACACCATTACTAATTATCGAAGTAACACTGAACACTCTTCCCATTTTATCTTTTTCTACACTTTTCATTATTGCAACGCCTAATGGAACATTGAGAAATCCATTAAAGAATCCTGTAATTACAATAGCAATTAATGCAATAATCATAAATAGCATGAAAGTAATTGACTGATTGAGTAACAAGTATGTAGTTACAGCAAATACACTAAATGAAAAACTCATTCCAAATAGTCCTTTTACCATTAATGGACTGACCATTTCCTTTTGTTTCCGTGAACCTAATAGAATACTGGAAACGATTATACCAACCGGATACGATGCCAACAGCATAGAGTAATACATTGGGTTTACATCAAGTTCTACAGTAAACAGATATGGAAGTCCATTTACAATTATTGGTGCAGTGAAAAAATTAAGAATAGCTGCTATTAGCATCATATTTCGAATCCCTTTCAACGTCCATAAATAACTGAACCCCTCCTTGATATCAACAAGTGTATTCCTAAGCGTTATTTTATGCTGAACATTTTCCTCTTTTGTTCTAATTTTTATAAACATTTCAGAAAATCCCGATAGTATAAATGAAATCCCATTGATCCAAAAGATAAACTCAATATCTAAGAATCCGTATAACACTCCACCTATTGCTGGACCAATTATTGCGTATAATGCACCTACACCTTGTGTTAAGGAGCTACTTTGCTGTAACTGATCTTCTTCTAGTATATGAACCGGAAGACTTCTAGCTGCAGGACTAAACAATGCACCACTCACTCCAAGTACTAAGCTAGTTGCATAAAGCACAAGTATAACTCCCTGTACGCTTAATCCAGAGAAGATCGCGTATCCAGCTATTAAAATAGCTGCACCATTGATTAAATCCGTAATAAATACTACTTTTACTTTATCTAGTCTATCAACTATAGCTCCCCCAAAGGGAGTTAATACAAAAAAGACTACAGCCCCAAAAGCCATGTATAATCCGGCTTGTATTGCATTTCCACCAGTTAGGAACAATATATATAAACTCATAGAGAAGTTAAATATATGAGTACCTAGATTTGAAACTAAGTTTCCAAGAAACAGGAGAAAGTAATCCTTGTTCTTCAATATGAATGCTCTTTCCATTAATTTTTCCTCTTCCTTATTCTATAATTTTGATACTGAATTCCTTATAAATATCAAGCCAACCGCAATTCCACCTATTGAAATACCACCAATAGTTATAATACCTATTGCATCGTAATTAAGGGTAAATTATTAAGGTGAATCTTTTGTGTATATTAACTATATTTTCTAACTTTAAAGAAATAATAGCTTAATGGCCACCAAATGATGGCGAATGCTGGGTATACCGCCCAGATAACCGTTGGAGAATAAATATAGTTGATTACTGCAAAATATGATATTGTGATTAATGTACCAGTAACCGATAGGAGAAATCTCTTATTTTCACTACCGAATACTCGACCTATTGTTACCCATGAAGCTATAAGAATTATTTCAACGAACCAGTACCTATTTGGCGTTACGATCATATTTAATGTAAAGTAGTAGGCTATGAATGCTATTGCACTCACTATTGTGAATCTATGTTGATTTACTGTCCCTTTGTAGAACATCGTTACTGGATACCAAACTAATGGAAAGATTAAATATATGTACCATGGATGAGCTTCAGGTGTTTGCACAAAGTATAATATTATGTAATATGCAAAGGTAGTAAACGAAACAATAATAGAAAATGCAACTGAATCCGCTTTTTTTCCAATAATCAATATTACTGGCCACCACAATAATACCCCTGCATATGTAACCCAAATAGTTTCAGGTGTTTCAAGCAAGTTTACTAGTGCAAGATACCCAATTATCATTGAACTCATCAATATTGATAATAGTTTCCAATAATTCTTACTAGCAAAAATCATTGATATTGGCCAGTAAATAAGTGGATAGATAACATAAAAGACCCAGATTGAATTTGGAGTAAGAAAGTAGTTGACGCTGATAAAGAATATTGATAAATACGAAGTACTTAATATTGAGTGAAGCACATACTTTTTCTGACTACAAGTAACATAACTTAATGGCCACCACCAAATTACGAATATTGGAAACAAACACCAAAGGAAACCTGGTGATGTAGTTAAGTTAATTACTAAAAAGAATAGTGATATTATCACACTTGAAACTATTGAGTATCCTCTCCAAGCACTTCTTTGTTTATAAAATAATGTTAACGGCCACCACTGTATTGCGAACAATGGATAAATGAACCATGGATGTTGTGACGATGTTGTGTAGGTTATCATTACTAAGAACAAAGTTATAAATGATGAAATAATAATTGAGGTTCTAAAATCATTTTTCATATGTCATCACTTCCTTTTGTTTGTCCATTGAAAAAAGAGAGCCAAAGTCCAACACAGTACAACAAAGGTTGGGTAAATAAACCATATCGTAGTTTTCGAAGTACTAAGGTTAATAAACATAAATAAGGCAATTATTAACACACTCCCACAAAGCGCAAATAATAGTCTATTAGTAATGTTTACTGGTATTTTAG
>CAJYBF010000218.1 GCA_913064935.1 uncultured Mollicutes bacterium | reverse complement strand
AAAGATTACTTAAATGATCACCAAAATGCTTTAGATATTAGGCACCACAATACAATTTACTTAAAGGACTTGATCAAAAATTCACTATCGGATTCACCGATTATTGTAAATTATTACTTGGAAAGTCATGAGATGATACAAAAAGATATTAAAGTAAATCTTATAAATCATAATGATTCAATTTACATACAAGTTGATAGCGAGGATGATTTAAAGATTAGATATATAGAGGAAGATTCTGATATAGAGGTTTTAGACGAGCATTTTAAAGGACTAGAAAAAACTGATGTAGAACAAAATAAATTTGATCTTGAGGTAGTGACTTCTAATCAAATGATTCCCAAAAAAAGTTCTGTCATAGAAACAAAGGATGCATTTTTATATTCTTTTAGTAAAATACGAGGATACTCCAGATTGAAAAAATTAATGTTTCTGGGGTTCGTATTCGCAGCTATGACGATTGCAGCAGCTATTGCACTTATTGGTAAAATCTACAATGTTAATCCAGCAGAATTTCAAATGGTTGACCAAAGTTATATTTTGACTGATGCAGATATTAATGACAGTTTAGAGAATCAAACGCATATTGACTCTATCAATCCATTGAGTGAACAAAGCGGATTTGGAATACATATACGACAATTTTATCAAGTTGATAGTTATCTATGGTTTACAGCACATCCGTCTGATTATAGCTTAATTAGTGAAGATGATATAGTGCTTGGTCGATATCCGAAAAATCAGTTTGAGGTAGTACTTGATAAACGTATTATAGATATTTTAATTAATAATTCGGAGTACAAACAAGCTGGAATTGTGGAATACAGTCAGCTAATTGATATGGAACTTATCAATTATGATCTAGGAAACATGGATAAATTAAAAATAGTAGGAATAAGTGACATTGAATCCCCAACAATTTGGCTGGATGAGGCATTTATATATGAAATAGCGATTAATAGAAATATAGGGGACACTGACTTTCCAAAAATCTCAACATGGGAAAACTATGAAAATACTGTAATTGCATCAGGAGGCAGACTTCCTGAAAAAGTCGGTGAAGTATTATATCCTGAAAAGTTTAAAACTTTAAAAGGATATGAAATTAATACGAAAATTAAAAATGTAGAATTGAATCAAGAATATTCTATTGTCGGATTTTATAAAACAAGTGACGAAACCCTTGCTTCCGTTAATGTAGAAGTTGTTTTGACTACACAAGAACTGTTGGAAGAAAATTATTATCTTCTTTATCGAAATGAAACGCCTATTTTAGTTTACTCCAACGATTTGGAGCAAACTAGCAGATACTTAGAAAACAATAATAACTGGGTGTATAAGACATACGAGGAAGACCTAGATAAGTATCAAGTATATACCCGTAGCGCTTATTATGGGATTTTATTGTTTAGTTCTGTATTATTGATTATTTCATTACTACAGCTATATTTCATTATTCGCTCAAGTTTAATTAATCGGATTACAGAGATTGGTGTTTATCGTTCACTGGGAGCGTCACGATGGGATATTTATAAAATGTTCATTATCGAGATTGCTACAGTTACAACTGCAACTTCTATGATTGGTTATGTATTCATGACAATGATTATTAAAGAAATAGAGGCGGCAATTCCCCCACCGTTTACATTATTTTATTTCCCTGTTCAATATATTGTTGGAGGTGTCATCTTGATCTATGTGATTAACATTTTCTCAGGATTGTTCCCAGTTTATATGTTGACACGTAAGTCTCCATCACAAATTCTGAAACACTATGATGCTTAAAAAGTTGACTTAAAAACAACACTTTTTCTAAAAGAGGTGTTGTTTTATTGTTTTTCAACCTTAAATACTGAATGAGGCAACAGTTATATCAAATATTAACGTATTTATTTTTTTATATGAATGGTGATGTTATATATCAACAAAATAAGTAGGTTGATATAGAAAACAAGTCATATTCGATAGTCAAAAAGTAAATAAAAGTAACTAATACATAGGTGGCTCCTTTGATTTTTGTTAATGTATTCAATAAAATGATAAACGAAAGTGCAGGAGATGTACTCGTATTTCCTATATCTTTTGGACTGAGTGGTACATATCAAACTTTCTGTATAGCGAAAGATATGGTTGTAGGAAATATTCATATTTGTGATTCTTAGATAGCTGCATATGGAGTAGAACTGATTGTAATGAAAGTTATTGTTGTAATCAATGAAAATAAATTCGATTAGGAGGAAATTGAAAAAGCTAAGTATTGTCTAGTAATTGGCGGTGTTATATACACAAACAACGCTGGACCACGTTATAAGAGGACGTGGAATATCAAAGGTCTCTACTTAGAAATTCAATAATCAAATCCAACGAAAAAGTGTGAGTTCCTGTACCTTATAGGTAAATATTGCAATATAGATAATTTCGTTGTATAATAAAGCATAAGATGGTAAAAGGGAGGAATTAATATGAAAAGAGTAGAAATAAAAAATATTGATGCAAAAAGTATCTTTAAAGTTACGATATACGTGATGATAATCCCTATGGTTATACTGATGATCTTAGGACTAATAATGTTATCGCTTTCAAATGAAGATCCTGCTCTGAAAATAGTAGGAATCATTTACCTAGTTGGAATGCCTGTATTTACAGTTGTCATATATGGACCATTGTCAATGCTTACTGCGTGGATCTATAATAAATTGTCTAGTAAGTTTGGTGGATTAGAAATTCTACTTTCAGATGATCAAGAGAATTTAGAAAAATAGGATAATACAAAATATAGGTAAAGATATAGCAGCAGCATTTAAGACTCTGTTCGGTGGGGAAATCAAGGGTTACACTGACATGATGGTTGATGCAAGAAAAATTGCTGTTTGTCGTTTAGTAGAAGAAGCGGAAGAATTAGGAGAAAATGCGATAATCGAGTTTAGACTTCAAACATCAGGTGTGATGACGGGAGGTGCAGAAATTATGGCATATTATACTGCAGAAG
>CAJYBF010000217.1 GCA_913064935.1 uncultured Mollicutes bacterium | reverse complement strand
CTATTAATGTTTCAGATGTTTATCAATTATATGTCAAAATATAATACATGAATATAAATAAAGATTGATATGAAGTTTCAGGTGGAGAGGGTTCAGAGTTTCGTCTTCTCCAAGAAATTAATGATGCCCATAACTATGATATTCTCCTAATTGATGAACCTGAGTCCTCATTTGATAATATCTTCCTTAAGACAGGGGTTAACCAAATAATAAAAGATATATCAACGACAATGCCAGTTGTAGTAGTAACACACAACAGTACTGTAGGTGCTTCAATTGGAGCAGATTATTTAATTTATGCTAGTAAAGAGATGGAAAGTTCAGAGGTGAAATATAGACTCTATTCGGGACACACCACTGATAAAGAATTAGTTTCTCTAGATGGAGAAAGAAGATGTAATTTCGATATAACTCTAAACTCTTTGGAAGCTGGTCATAATACATATAAAGAAAGGAAACAGAGCTATGAAACTATTAAAGATTGAAAATAATCAAGGACTCTATTTGGTTAACGATAATGATTACGCTTTCTTAGACAAAATCACGAAGGATGATTTAATGAGACTAGCGGAGCATTCGCTTAATGATGATGCTACTTTTGACGAATTTGATGAGGGGCTTATTAAAAATGAAGCTCACAAAATTATATATAAGAGTGTATATGACAAGCTTAAAGAATTAAGTGAGAGGAAGAACGAATTTAGGGATGAGTACGAACGACAGTATCTCAAAGAATATGAAAAATATTGCACGGTACCCTCGACAAGGTAACTATAAGAAAGAAAACGTTTACTAAACCTTATAGAGAATCATCTAAAGTAATCTGTATATTGCCTAGATACCCATCCTTCTACTAACTCATCGTCTATCTCTACCTCTACATACAACCAAGAACGGTTCGACTTATCAAGAACATTGAGCATCTTACCCATAGGTAATTCAAAAGATACATTTGATTTCATTTTGGGTTTATCTCTTAGCTGTATATCAGTGCCTGTTGTAACTCTATATCCTTTTAAAAACTCTCTGTGTCCTGATAACCCCACCTCTTTCATTGTTCTTTTTACTTCAATAACTGATTCTGCTTGTTGTAATTTGGTCTGCATTTGCTGAACTTCATACCAGTACATTCCCACGTACATACTAATTAATGCATTTGCGACAAGATTAAATATAAAGAAGGCTATAGCCTTTACATTGTCTGGAAGCTGCTTAAAATCTTTCTCTTCTTGTATGCTTTCTAATGCTTCAATTAATAAATCATTGTCTACTGGTAAGTTGTTATCATTGACAGAGCTACCATAAAATAGATTGTCCGCTACATCAGTATCTATATTGATGCTTGTTTGGAGGTTGTTAAAATTATTAATAGCACTATTAGCGAGAGACTCTATGTTCAAATTATATTTGTCAACCTGCTCTAATAACGTAGAATTCATAGAAGATTGAAGGGAATCTAACATTTTCGTGTTTAAGCTAAACGATTTTATAAGCTCATGAGTAGAATCAAGCTTAGTAAAGCTATTGATATTTAAAGATCCATACATGCTACTTATAGATTTCTGAAGCATTTGATTATTAAGACCCATTGATTCCGAAATACTTTTGAGTGCATCGGACTCTATATTTAAGTGGCGATGAAACCCTTGGCAGCTATCTAAAAAGTGCTGATCAATAAGATTATTGACTGACAATGTTTCTTTTAAATTTTCTATTCCGGGCAGATATGAATTAATAATCGGTTGCAGTGAATCTTGTATATTATTTAAATAACTCGGTTGACTGAAACTCGGTATATGAAGAGATTTTGTCCATTTATTCATTGCATCGATAGCCGATGAATTAACCATATTCGTGAATCTTTTAGACATGCAACAGCTATCCTTTTGTATATTCAATTGACTAGAGAGGCGGATCATAGCCCCACCATTTGTAATCTTTATACTCTTAAGGTAGGATCTATTCAACTGATGGTAGCACTGTCAGCGAGCTGTCCTAGCCGGACAATATTACAAATTGAAATGACCTAGTCGGTCGTAAAGGGTAGTACCCATGAAAAATGATCTATCTGTTTCCGCTCGGAAACTAAAAGAGGCATCCACTCGTCTCAACAACCTCACAGATAAAGCAAACAAGTCAATTAAAATGGTAGAGGAGTTTCTATCTAAATCCTGCAGCATTAGTACTTCATCTTCAACATCTTTAAAAATTGACCCTGACGGTAAAGCACTCCAAAGAAACAAGTTAATAGGAGCTGATTACTTTCTTGAATACAGAAAGGTAAAGAATACATACCGCCTAGTTACTGTTAGTAAACAAAGTAACGGCGTTGAAATGAAAGGCCTTGAGTTACCAATAGCCGATTGCTCCCGAGAACTTAAACTCGCTGCTATTACTTTATTACCGGGATTTCTAGATAAAATCACATCTCAGATCTCAGACCAAATTGACTCATCAGAGATCATTACTGAATCTGTATATGATGCTATGTGTGAACTTACGGAACAGGGAGAGTGATGACATGGCTAAAACATCATTCCCTGTACCTGTGTGGGTACGTACGTTAGTTTGCCTAGCTGCTTGTTTGTCAGTTCCTGCATTGATCTATGCGGGCTACTCAGGGTTTGAACTAAGCGCACCTCTAGTTATTGCAGTTGGCTTATTTGCGACTCGAATAACAGGGCTAGCATTTCGCAATGAGACAAATATTAATTAAGTGAATTGGTTTGTTATGTACAAGGAAGTACGGGCTCACTGAATTTGTCTATATGATGGAATAATAGAACTAAAAAAGGACTCATAAAGAGTCCTCTTAAAGGTTATTTCAAGTTTTTTAAACTACATAACCTGTAGTAGTTTATGATTTCCTTATCATATGCATCCTTATTTTCACCATTTTTTTCAATGACTTATAGTCATGTCATAAATTTGGTGGAGATGGCGGGACTCTAACCCTATGAAAACAAATATTAAGGAATGTTATGCCTATGGG